>NZ_CAUQWY010000005.1:0-90468 GCF_963521865.1 uncultured Streptococcus sp. | reverse complement strand
AGACTGTCCCATCACTATTCGAACTTCGTCTCCCAACTTACGCTGTTCCCATTCAATGGTGTAGGGCAAATCCTCATGACAGCTGTTTACCGTGAACAGTGGATATTCTGGGCTGCTACTAATGTCTTTTCAATCTATCTCTGGTGGGGAGAAAGCCTGCAAATCCAAGGGAAATACTTGATTTATCTCATTAACAGTCTAGTTGGTTGGTACCAGTGGAGCAAGGCAGCTAAGCAGAATACGGATTTATCTAACTAGGAAAAGATGTTTTAGGTTTTGGGATAAAACAGATAGAGTTGATAATCAAGGATTTATATTATGAAAAAGAGGATTGGCGGATCCTCTTTTCTTGTTGAAAAGATAAAAAACTTACTAGCCTAGAAATAAGGTAACTGAGTTCTACTCTGTATTCAATTTTTAGGAATGAGAAAGTCTAGATAAAACTGGACAACTTCCTGTTCTGTGAAGTCTTGCCCTTTTTTGAGCCACCAGATCAATGTCTCGGTAAAGTTTGTTACGACCAAGTGTTGGAGATAAGAGGCAGGCAGACTTGGGTGAGCTTCTTTCAAATCATCAGCCAACAAGGGATAGACGTGGTTATCCAATTCTCTCTGGAGTTGACGGAGGAAGTAGTCATTTTTGGAAAATAGCAGACTGGTGATATGGTCTTGGTTTTTCTGAAAATGGAGAAAGAGGTGGGCGAGGTAATCTTCGGTTGAAATGGACTCCTCTCTTTCAAAGAGGTGATGGAAGAGGTAGCGACAAAGCTCGTCCAGAAGTAGTTCCTTACTCTCATAGTGACAGTAAAAAGTGGAACGTCCCACGTCTGCGAGATCAATGATATCCTGAACCGTAGTGGATTCGTAGCCCTTATCGTTCAAAAGTTGTAGAAAAGCTTGATAGATGGCTTTTTTTGTTTTACTGATACGACGGTCGATTTTAGTCATATGGACACTTGAGGCAAAATGTTCAGAACTGAATAAAGTTGACGCTTTGCTTCTATCCTTTCTTTGAATTTTAGTGGATAATGATAATGAACAAGATGTTCATAAATATATTATAACAAAGGAATGAGAAAGATGAAGGCAAAATATACTGTTTGGGTAGCTTTTTTCTTAAACTTGACTTATGCTATTGTCGAGTTTATTGCAGGTGGAGTATTTGGTTCGAGTGCTGTTCTTGCTGACTCTGTGCATGATTTGGGAGATGCCATTTCTATTGGGATATCGGCCTTTTTAGAAACAATCTCAAATAGAGAAGAAGATAGGCAGTACACCTTGGGTTACAAGCGATTTAGTCTTTTAGGAGCACTAGTGACTGCTGTGATTCTTATCACAGGATCCATCCTAGTGATTTTGGAAAATACAACTAAACTTTTTAATCCACAGCCCGTTAATGATGAAGGTATCCTCTGGCTAGGAATGATTGCGGTTACTATCAATGTATTAGCTAGTCTTGTGGTCCGAAAGGGACAAACAAAGAACGAGTCAATTCTGAGTCTGCATTTTCTAGAAGATACTCTTGGTTGGTTGGCTGTCATTCTGATGGCAATTGTTCTTCGATTTACAGATTGGTATATTCTTGATCCGCTCTTATCGCTTGTCATTTCCATCTTCATTTTAATCAAAGCCATTCCTCGCTTTTGGAGCACACTCAAGATTTTCTTGGATGCTGTGCCAGAAGGTGTCGATATCAAGCAAGTCATGAGTGACTTAGAGGGATTAGACAATGTGGCTAGCCTTAACCAGCTTAATCTCTGGACTATGGATGGTTTGGAAAAAAATGCCATTGTTCATGTTTGCCTAAAAGAAATTGAACAGATGGAAACTTGTAAAGAATTCATACGAAACTTGCTAAAAGATTGTGGATTTCAAAACATCACTATTGAAGTTGATGCCGACCTAGAAACTCACCAAGCACATAAGCGCAATATAACAGAGTTAGAAGCAAGTCATGATCAAAATCATCATCATTGATGAGGTGTAGTATAAGTGAGCGAAAGCATAATAAAAAGTGTATACTTAAACTAGTAAAAATGGAGAGGATATGTTAATGAAATCAGCAGTATATACAAAGGCAGGTCAGGTTGGACTTGCTAGCATTGAACGTCCGCAAATAATAGAAGCGGATGATGTGATTATTCGTGTAGTTCGCGCGTGCGTTTGTGGATCGGATCTGTGGAGGTACCGTAATCCAGAAACGAAAGCTGGACACAAAAATAGTGGACACGAAGCGATTGGGATTGTTGAAGAAGCTGGGGAAGCCATTACGACGGTGAAACCAGGTGATTTTGTCATTGTCCCTTTTACACATGGATGTGGTGAGTGTGATGCCTGTCTTGCTGGCTTTGACGGTTCTTGCGACAATCATATTGGTAATAACTTGGGAGGCGATTTTCAGGCGGAATATATTCGTTTTCACTATGCAAACTGGGCGCTGGTTAAAATCCCTGGACAACCTTCTGACTACACAGAAGGTATGCTAAAGTCCCTATTGACTCTTGCAGATGTCATGCCGACAGGCTATCATGCGGCGCGTGTTGCTAATGTTCAAAAAGGGGATAAGGTTGTGGTCATTGGTGATGGGGCTGTTGGTCAATGTGCTGTTATCGCAGCTAAGATGCGTGGAGCATCGCAAATTATCCTCATGAGTCGTCATGAAGATCGTCAAAAGATGGCTCTGGAGTCGGGTGCGACAGCTATTGTAGCTGAGCGAGGTCAAGAAGGTATTGCCAAGGTGCGTGAGATTCTAGGTGGTGGTGCAGATGCAGCTCTGGAATGTGTTGGAACAGAAGCAGCGGTTGATCAAGCTCTTGGTGTTCTCCATAATGGAGGGCGTATGGGATTTGTAGGAGTCCCACACTATAATAATCGTGCTCTTGGTTCGACATTTATGCAAAATATCTCTGTAGCAGGTGGGGCAGCTTCTGCTACAACATACGATAAGCAATTTTTACTAAAAGCTGTTCTGGATGGCGATATCAATCCAGGTCGCGTCTTTACTTCAAGTTATAAACTGGAAGATATCGACCAGGCTTATAAAGACATGGATGAACGTAAGACCATTAAGTCTATGATTGTGATGGACTAAAAAAGAGAATCCTAATGGAGATTTGAGACTCTCTATTAGGATTTTTTGTCATGTTTAATTTGTGGAGTTATGGCAGAGTACTCTCTCTCAGAGTCAGTCTGGTTCCCAGCATAGTCAGGCTAGGTATTTTCCGACCGTGGAGTACTTCTTTGTTAAGAATATCCATACCTGCTCGGCCCATTTCTTCAGTATAGACGGTGATGCTGGAGAGGGGAGGATAGACTTGCTTGGTCAGGCTGGTGTCGTTAAAGGAAATAAGACTGACGCGGTCTGGCAGGCTGATTCCAGCTTCTTGGAGGGCACGGAGGGCACCGATAGCTAAACTATCGCTGGCTGCGAAAAAGGCTGGTGGGAGTTGGTCTCCTAAGATCTGAATGGCCTCCTTCATCAAGTCATAGCCAGACTGGGCAGTAAAGCTTCCTTGAAAGACCAGTTCATCATGATAGATTCCTTTTGTTTGACTGTAGTTTCTGAAATTTTCCAGCCGCTTATCCTCAATGATTTCTTCTTGGTCTGTTGTTTTCTCAAGCCCTGTTAGAATCCCGATGCGGTCCATCCCTTGGCTGAGAAAATAATCGACAACCTGTTTCATGGCAGTGTAAAAGTCCGTGATAATGCAGGTATGTCCTAGTGAAAGAGTATCACTGTCTAGAAAGACAAGAGGCTTTTGGTATTCTTCAAAGGCAGAAATCTGAGCTCGGCTAAATTTTCCGATGCAGAGAATCCCAATCACTTCTTCGCTTAGGGTAAAAGGATGGTCATTAAAATAGCGCAAGATATCGTAGTCCAACTCTTGGGCTCTTTTTTCTATGCCTAGGCGAATCTGGTAGTAGTAGAGGTCGTCCAGCTCCCCTTGTTCGCTGACCCATTGGATAATGGCAATCTTTTGCTTGGGTTTGTGGGACTCGCCTGTCTTGAGGTGCTTAGTGTAGCCCAACTCTTCAGCAACAGTTAAAATACGGTGTCTGGTTTCTTCTGTAACAGATAGGCTCTGGTCGCGGTTGAGGACACGGGATACGGTCGCGATAGAGACAGAGGCTAACTGTGCAATGTCTTTTAAGGTAGCCATAAATCCTCCTTGATTAGATTAGTATATCATATTTTTCTGTATTTTACTGATAGTTTAGTAAAAGTTTAGTAAAAAGGATTGACCTTGGGAAATCCCTTGGATACAATAGAAGAAAACGATTACACGTTAAGGTGACTTAACGGACAGTAAAAGGAGAAATCATATGACACAACATCTTACTGCTGAAGCTCTTCGCAAAGACTTTCTTGCTGTTTTTGGTCAAGAAGCAGACCAAACTTTCTTTTCACCAGGTCGTATCAATTTGATTGGTGAACACACAGACTACAACGGTGGGCACGTTTTTCCTGCTGCTATTTCCTTGGGAACTTACGGTGCAGCTCGTAAGCGTGACGACCAAGTTTTACGTTTCTACTCAGCTAACTTTGAGGACAAGGGCATTATCGAAGTGCCTCTAGCGGATCTCAAGTTTGAAAAAGAGCACAACTGGACCAACTATCCAAAAGGGGTTCTTCATTTCTTGCAAGAAGCTGGGCATGTGATTGACAAAGGTTTTGATTTTTATGTTTATGGGAATATCCCAAATGGTGCTGGTTTGTCTTCTTCAGCATCCTTGGAACTTTTGACAGGGGTTGTGGCAGAGCATCTCTTTGATTTAAAATTAGAGCGTCTCGATTTGGTTAAAATCGGCAAACAAACAGAAAATAACTTTATCGGAGTCAACTCTGGTATCATGGACCAGTTTGCTATCGGTATGGGGGCTGACCAACGTGCTATTTACTTAGATACTAACACTTTAGAGTATGATTTGGTACCACTTGATTTGAAGGACAATGTCGTTGTTATCATGAACACTAACAAACGCCGTGAATTGGCGGACTCTAAATACAATGAACGTCGTGCTGAGTGTGAAAAAGCAGTGGAAGAATTGCAAGTTGCCTTGGATATTAAGACCTTGGGTGAATTGGACGAGTGGGCCTTTGACCAATATAGCTATCTGATTAAAGATGAAAATCGTTTGAAACGTGCTCGCCATGCTGTGCTTGAAAACCAACGTACCCTCAAAGCTCAAGTAGCCCTTCAAGCAGGAGATTTGGAAACATTTGGTCGTTTGATGAATGCGTCACACGTTTCTCTGGAACATGACTATGAAGTAACTGGCTTGGAATTGGATACTCTTGTTCACACAGCTTGGGCGCAAGAAGGTGTTCTCGGTGCTCGTATGACAGGGGCAGGTTTTGGCGGATGTGCCATTGCCTTGGTGCAAAAAGATACTGTTGAGGCCTTTAAGGAAGCTGTAGGCAAACACTACGAGGAAGTAGTTGGCTACGCTCCAAGCTTCTATATCGCTGAAGTTGCAGGTGGCACTCGCGTCCTTGACTAGTCAAAAGGAGGCTCTATAGTGACCTTAGTAGATAAATTTGTAACACATGTCATTTCTGAAAGTTCATATGAGGAAATGGATCGAATCTACCTGACCAATCGTGTCTTGGCACGAGTGGGAGATGGTGTTTTGGAAGTTGAGCCCAATCTGGATAAATTGATTGACCTCAAGGACCAGCTGGTTGAGGAAGCCGTTCGATTAGAGACGATTGAAGATAGTCAGACTGCGCGTGAAATCCTTGGTGCTGAACTAATGGATTTGGTGACTCCTTGTCCGAGTCAGGTTAATCGTGACTTTTGGACAACCTATGCCCACTCTCCTGAGCAAGCGATAGCGGATTTCTACCAACTTAGCCAGAAAAATGACTACATCAAACTCAAGGCTATTGCTAAAAATATCGCTTATCGTGTTCCATCTGATTACGGTGAACTTGAAATTACCATCAATCTCTCTAAGCCTGAAAAGGATCCGAAAGAGATTGCGGCAGCCAAGTTGGTGCAAACTAGCAATTATCCTCAGTGTCAACTTTGTCTAGAGAATGAGGGCTACCATGGTCGGGTCAACCACCCAGCTCGCTGCAACCACCGTATTATCCGTTTTGAAATGGCTGGTCAGGAGTGGGGTTTCCAGTACTCGCCCTATGCTTATTTTAATGAGCACTGTATTTTCTTAGACGGGCAACATCGCCCTATGGCTATTAGTAGAAAAAGTTTTGAGCGTTTGTTGGCTATCGTAGAGCAGTTTCCAGGCTATTTTGCTGGCTCTAATGCCGACTTGCCGATTGTGGGAGGTTCTATTCTGACTCATGACCACTATCAGGGAGGCCGTCACGTATTTCCTATGGAATTGGCTCCCTTGCAAAAGACCTTCCGATTTGCTGGTTTTGAGCAGGTCAAGGCTGGGATTGTCAAGTGGCCAATGTCAGTGTTGCGTTTGACTTCGGCTTCCAAAGAGGATTTGATCAACTTGGCTGATAAGATTTTGCAGGAATGGCGCCAGTATTCAGATCCTGCAGTGCAGATTTTGGCAGAGACAGACGGGACACCGCATCACACCATCACACCTATAGCCCGTAAACGCGATAGCCAGTTTGAGTTGGACTTAGTCTTGCGGGACAATCAGACTTCTGCAGAACATCCTGATGGCATCTACCATCCCCACAAGGATGTCCAACATATCAAGAAGGAAAATATTGGCTTGATTGAGGTCATGGGCTTGGCAATCTTGCCACCACGTCTGAAAGAAGAAGTGGAGCAAGTCGCTAGCTATCTTGTAGGAGAAGCTGTCTCAGTTGTCGATTATCATCAGGAATGGGCAGACCAACTCAAAGCCCGCTATCCAGACTTAACAGATAAAGAAAAAGCCCTTGAAATTGTCAAGGACTCTGTGGGTGCTATCTTTGCGCGTGTACTTGAGGACGCAGGAGTCTACAAGCAGACGGAACAAGGACGGGCAGCCTTTATGCGCTTTGTGGAGCAGGTCGGTATTTTTCCAGGCTAGGAGCTTTCTCCTTGCACAGTCCTATAAAAAGTAGTATCATAGTGTCGTTTGAAATATCAGGAGGAAACGATGAAAGACTTTCATTTTGACGCTATATCTGCCTTTGAAAATTACGAAATTGAACAAATGAGAGATGGTCACGTTGTGGTGACGACGAAAGTAGTGGACTCGTCGCTCAACTACTATGGCAATGCCCATGGTGGCTATCTCTTTACCCTTTGCGACCAGATTAGTGGTTTGGTGGTCATCTCGCTAGGACTTGATGGAGTGACGCTCCAATCCTCTATCAACTACCTCAAAGCAGGAAAACTCGACGATGTACTGACCATTAAAGGAGAATGTGTCCACCAAGGTCGCACAACCTGTGTCGTGGATGTGGATATTACCAATCAAGAGGGGAGAAATGTCTGCAAAGCAACCTTTACCATGTTTGTCACAGGCCAGCGATCAGAAGACAGACAGGTAAGGATATAAAGAGTAATTTAGTAGAGTGAGGTGAATTTTGGAATTTATAAAATTTGCCTTACTCATTTTTTGATATTGATATGATTTAATTCTAAAATAGAAAATTTAGTAATGTGGTAGAAAATACAAGAGATGTGTTTTAATTTCTATGGTATAATTAAAAGCATGAAGATAAAAGAAATAAAGGAAGTTACTTTACAACCGTTCACGAAATGGACAGGTGGTAAAAGACAATTATTGCCTGTTATTAGAGAATTAATGCCTAAAACCTATAACAGATATTTCGAACCTTTTGTTGGAGGTGGAGCTTTATTTTTTGATTTAGCTCCTAAAGATGCAGTTATTAATGATTTTAACGCTGAACTAATAAATTGCTATCAACAAATTAAGGACAATCCTCAAGAATTGATTGAAATTTTGAAAGTTCATCAGGAATATAATTCAAAAGAATATTATTTAGATTTACGTTCTGCTGATCGTGATGAAAGAATAGATATGATGTCTGAAGTACAAAGGGCAGCACGTATTCTCTATATGTTGAGAGTAGACTTTAATGGTTTATATCGTGTGAATTCTAAGAATCAGTTTAATGTACCTTATGGTCGTTATAAAAATCCTAAAATTGTTGATGAGAATTTGGTATCTGCTATTTCAACTTATCTGAATAATAATCAAATAGAAATTAAAAAAGGAGATTTTGAAAAGGCTGTTTTGGATGTTCAACCAGGGGATTTTGTATATTTTGATCCCCCGTATATTCCATTGTCAGAGACAAGCGCCTTTACTTCCTACACTCATGAGGGGTTTTCATATGATGATCAAGTAAGATTAAGAGATACCTTTAAGAAATTGAGTGATGCAGGGGCTTATGTTATGTTGTCAAACTCCTCTAGTTTTTTGGTAGAGGAGTTGTATCGAGATTTTAATATCCATTGTGTTGAAGCTACCCGAACTAATGGAGCAAAATCTTCGAGTCGAGGAAAAATTTCTGAAATTATAGTCACAAATTATGAAAAATAACGAATATAAGTATGGAGGTGTTTTAATGACAAAACCATACTATAATAAAGATAAAATGATTCTTGTTCATGCAGATACGTTTAAGTTATTATCGAAAATGAAACCAGAAAGCATGGACATGATCTTTGCTGATCCTCCATATTTTTTGAGTAACGGTGGTATATCAAATTCTGGGGGACAGGTTGTATCTGTAGATAAAGGTGACTGGGATAAAATTTCTTCCTTTGAGGAAAAGCACGAATTCAATCGTAAATGGATTCGTTTAGCAAAAGAAGTTTTGAAGCCTAATGGGACTATTTGGATTTCGGGGAGTTTACATAATATTTACTCAGTTGGAATGGCATTAGAGCAAGAAGGTTTTAAAATTCTAAATAACATTACTTGGCAGAAAACAAACCCTGCACCTAATTTATCCTGTCGTTATTTCACTCATTCTACTGAGACTATTTTATGGGCAAGAAAAAATGATAAAAAAGCTCGTCATTATTACAATTACGATTTGATGAAAGAGCTAAATGATGGTAAGCAAATGAAAGATGTTTGGACAGGTGCTTTGACGAAAAAAGCTGAGAAATGGGCTGGGAAACATCCAACTCAAAAACCAGAGTATTTGTTAGAACGCATTATTTTAGCCTCTACTAAAGAGGGTGACTATATTCTAGACCCATTTGTTGGTAGTGGCACTACGGGTGTTGTTGCGAAGCGATTAGGTAGAAGATTTATAGGTATCGATGCTGAAAAAGAATATTTGAAAATAGCAAAACAAAGAATTGAGATAGAATCTTATGCTTCAAACAGGTGAATATGCTACATATAAGGAATTTGGGATTGATTTAATACAAAAATTAGATGAAGAGGGCTTCACAGAAGCTATTCAAAATGGGGAACTACCAAAATCAAAATTTATAGAGACGCCGCAAGGTATTATTTTAAAATTTTATGGTTTTAAAGCTATAGATGTGAAAACAAAAAATCGCTTGAAGAGAACATCATATGATTGTTTAGTTCAGTATCGGAGTGAAGATGTTAAATTTGAAACAATTTGTCAAGAAATTATAAGAAAGTGTCTAAAAACAAAAAATGAAGTAAATTTAGTAAAGAACATTATTTATATATTTTTGAAAACTATAGCAAAACACCCTTTAACAAGTATTGATATTTTTTTTAAAGAATATTTTATATATAATGGAAAATTGAGGAAAATATCAGAAGAAAGAATTAATAACTTGAATTATGAAGTTATAGAGAAAGGTATAAACTCTCTAAATATAGTATTACTTGAATTAGATAGCATAGGAAAGTATACTTTTCAGGAATTGATTAATATAATTAGTTATATTGCTGTCATTGAAGAATTAAACTACCCTAAAATTATTGGCTCTAAGAATTATAAAGGACGTGAGCATTGCTTTGGCAGGTATGTAGAAGTTTTATTTGATAACGAAAAAGAATTAAAAAGATTGGTTAAATCAAATGCATTTAACAACGGAGCTCAATTTATTCCTAAGAAGGAATTAAAGGAATGGTATTTTACAAATGAAATTGAGGAAGACCGCATTGAATTGGATAATAACAAAAATTATTGTTAAAGGAGATTATATTAATGGTAAGGATTACAATTAACGCAGATGGTTATAACAATGGTACTGTAACAAGAAAATGTCCTCATTGTGGTGAAGAAAAGTCGATTGATGATTTTGGATACCGTAATATGGGGAATGATAATATTAGAAATCAATCTTGGTGTAAGGAGTGCCGGTAATGAAGTTACAAAAATATATATATCTTTCAAATGAAGACCGATTAAAACAATTTTTAAATACTCTTTCAGTAACCAATCGTACTCCTGAGTACTATGTGAATTGGAAGAAAGTTGACCGTGAGACAAAGAAGTATGAACTAGATTTGAATACTTTGAACTACTTAATTGGTAAAGATGATATTTATTCAGAAGCTCTACGTTTATTCACTAAACAACCTAATTTGTTAAAAGCAATTCCGAGCCTAATCGCAAGTCGAGATAAAGTTTTGGATATTCTGACAATAGATAATGACGATAATATGTCTTTTGAGCAATTGAATTTTAAAACGATAGATGCTAGCAGAATAGATGATTACATGAAATTTATTGAGAAATCTGGTTTGTTAAAGTTTTTACAACGACATGCTAATCGTTCATTAGTTGATTATGTTTATGGAGTTGAGACTGGATTAGATAGTAATGCTCGTAAAAACCGAAGTGGTAAAACTATGGAAGGAATTTTAGAAAGATATGTTTCAAGAATTTCTAAGGAGCAAAAATTAGAGTGGCAAGTTCAAGCAACAGCTAAATTTATTAAGAATGAGTGGGGAATTGAAGTACCTGTAGATAAATCTGAAAGACGGTTTGATGTTGCAGTTTATTCTAAAGAAAAACATAAAGTTTGGCTGCTTGAAACAAATTACTATGGTGGAGGCGGTAGTAAATTAAAATCCGTAGCAGGAGAATTTACAGAACTTAGTCAATTTGTTGTAACATCAGATGATGATGTTGAATTTGTATGGGTTACTGATGGGCAAGGATGGTTAACCGCGCATTTACCGTTGGCAGAAGCATTTAGTCATATTACTAATGTATTTAACTTAGAGATGTTGAGAGAAGGATTTTTAGCTGAATTATTCTTACAATGATTGTTCATTAGCTATATACAAAAAAAAGAGGCTCACACCTCTTTTTCTTATTTCTTTTTCCGATTTAATACGGCATTGAGGACAATGGCGAGGAGGCTGGCTACGACGATTCCGTTTGAGAAGAACATTTGGAAGGCTGTTGGCATGCTGATGAAGAGATTACTGTTGTTGAGTCCGACACCTGCAGCGATTGAAACTGCTGCGATAAGGAAGTTGTGTTCATTGTTAGCAAAGTCAACACGAGCGAGGATTTGCATCCCTTGAATAGATACAAAACCAAACATCACCAGCATGGCACCACCGAGGACAGGGCTCGGAATGATTTGGGCAAGGGCACCAAACTTAGGAAGGAGTCCAAGGAGAACCAGGAAACCAGCTGCGTAGTAGATTGGTAGGCGAGTCTTGATACCTGACAATTTAACCAAACCAACGTTTTGTGAAAATCCTGTGTAAGGGAAGGTGTTAAAGATTCCTCCGAGAAGTACGGCCAAACCTTCTGCGCGGTAACCGTTACGCAGGCGCGTGCTGTCGATCGGATCCTTTGTGATATCAGATAAGGCCAGATAAACACCAGTAGATTCAACCATAGACACCGTTGCGATGATACACATCATGACAATAGATGAGATTTCAAAGGTTGGCATCCCAAAGTAGAGGGGAGTTGGGACATGGACAAGTGGTGCTGCTGCAACAGGAGAGAAGTCAACCAAGCCCATGCTAGTAGCAATGGCAGTTCCAACAACCAGACCAATCAAAATAGAGATAGACTTGATAAATCCTTTGGTAAAGATGTTAATCAAGAGGATAATCAGAACAGTGATAGCTGCAAGCAAGAGACTTTGACCAGTTGGCTCTGGAACGTTATTTCCCATATTTCCAATAGCGACAGGAATCAAGGTTAAACCAATCGTGGTAATTACAGAACCTGTTACGATAGATGGGAAGAGATTGGCCACTTTTGAGAAGATGCCTGAAACAAGAACCACGTAAATCCCTGATGCGATGAGGGCACCAAACATAGCACCACTACCATGGCTTTGTCCAATCATAATCAAGGGAGCTACTGACTGGAAGGCAACTCCAAGAACGACTGGGAGTCCAATCCCAAAGTATTTGTTGAGTTGGAGTTGGAGGAAGGTTGCCACCCCACACATGAAGATATCTGTAGAAATCAGGTAGGTCAATTGCTCAGTTGAATAGCCAAGGGCTGTCGCAATCATGATGGGAACCAGGATAGATCCTGAGTACATGGCTAGTAAGTGCTGCAAGCCAAGAACGGCTGCTTGCGAGTGTTTTTCTTGAGTTTGCATTAGAGATCTGCCTCCTTAAATACGACCTGACCATTTTCAAAACGATCCAAACGAGCGAGTGATAGAACAGGGTAGCCTGCTTTTTCAAGCAAATCACGGCCATCTTGGAAGGATTTTTCAATCACAATACCGATAGCTTCGACTGTGGCACCAGCTTGTTCGATGATTTGAATCAAGCCTTTGGCAGCTTGGCCATTAGCAAGGAAATCGTCGATAATCAAGACCTTGTCCTCTGGTGAGAGGAATTTTCCAGCGATAGAAACGGTGCTGGTTACCTGTTTGGTAAAGGAGTAAACTTCGGCAGTTAAGATTCCTTCGTTCATAGTGATGTTTTTAGCTTTTTTAGCGAAAATCATGGGAATGTTTAAGGCTTCCGCTGTAAAAACGGCTGGGGCAATACCTGACGCTTCAATGGTCACGACTTTGGTAATACCAGCAGAAGCAAATTTTTCCGCAAAAACCTTACCAATCTCTCGCATCAAGCTAAAGTCAACTTGGTGGGTTAAAAAGGAATCTACCTTGAGGATGTTATCACCCAAGATATGCCCATCCTTGAGGATGCGCTCTTCTAATAATTTCATAAGACCTCCTAAAGTCTAAAAGCCAGTTTACTTGTTGGTTAAATATTTCTATAGTGATCTAGTTTGCTAGTACTATATATTTGATAAAACTAGTACGAGCGAAGCGAGTCTTATCAAATATTTCCCGTTGTAGTGGTATCATAGACAATAATCTTGTTATTGTCTATGACGGGATTTTTGAGACTTTTGGCTCAAAAATTAGGGATGAAATTCCCTGGATTCCTGAAATTATTCACAGGATAATTTCACCTCCCGTCCGCACTAATTAAGGGAAATATTAAAAATATTCAAAAAGGACCTACTTAATCTCTAAGCAAGTCCCCAAAATAGGCATGGCAAAAACGACCATACCTCACTGCTGACTTACTTATTGTTAGGTGTTCCGGCACCTTGTAGAAACGTCGTGCCAATTCACGACATAAACAAGTAAAACGATATTCAATTTTAAATAGGCTTGAGCCAATGTTTTTATTTTACACCAAAAAACTTTAAAAATCAAATATTTTGTTAGTATTTTGGTGTAAAAAACGAACAAATATAATAAAAATGGGCAAAAATTAACTTATTGGCTAACATTTAGAAGGTTTTTCCATCATAAAAGGCATATTATCAAGATTTTTCAAGACTTAATAATATGCCTCTTTCTCACTTTAAAGACTTTTTCCCAATCTTTATTATTCTACTCGCTAAATCTTAAAAAATAGCCATCTGGATCCAAAACTGCAAATTCATGTGGATAGATATAATGATCCCTAACACGAAACTTTCTTTTGGTTAAGGGACGATAAATAGGATAGTCAGCTTCCAGCAGTTTTTGGTGGAGCTGAGGAACATCTGCAATGCCAAAGGAAATATTGACACCGCGCCCGAAAGGATAGATCAGCTGAGTTAATTCTTCTGCGCTGCCTTCTTCTAGCATAAGCTGGCAGTCTTCAAGCGAGAGGAAGAGAAATTTCTCCTCTGGACGCTCGTATTCGACAGAGAATCCTAGCAGGTCGCAGTAGAAGTGGCGTGATTTTTCGATGTCAGATACTACAAATTCAGGAATGACAGCTTGATAGTCCATTCGTTTTCTCCTTAGAGTTCAATCTCCATGACAATGGGTGTATGGTCTTGGCGAGCACCTGAGTCAATCATATCAGATTTAGTGACCTTGTCTGCAAGACGGTTACTTGTGAGCCAGTAGTCGATTCTCCAGCCTGTATTGTTGATTTTAGAAGTCTTGCTGCGTTGTGCCCACCAAGTGTAGCGTTCTGGAACATCGCCGTGAATGTGGCGGAAGGTATCCGTAAATCCAGTTGCTAAAAGGTTGGTAAATCCAGCACGCTCCTCGTCGGTAAATCCTGGTGAACGGCGGTTGCTAGCAGGATTTGCAAGGTCGATCTCATTGTGGGCTACGTTGTAGTCACCGGTTGCAAGGACTGGTTTTTCTTTGTCTAGTTCAGCCAAGTACTCAGCATATTTGACATCCCAGACTTGACGTTCTTCCAAGCGTTTGAGACCGTCGCCAGCGTTTGGAGTGTAAACTTGAGTTACGAAAAATTCATCAAATTCTAGAGTGATGATACGGCCTTCCAAGTCCATGGTAGAAGGGGCACCGATTTCTGGGAAAGTGACAGTGGGTGTGAGTTCTTTCTTATAAAGGAACATGGTTCCAGCATAGCCTTTACGGGCAGGCTCTTGGGAAGAGCGCCACGTATTTTCGTAGCCTGGGAAGAGTTCTGCTAAAATTTCCAAGTGTTTCTTTGTAGGACCCTTAGCAGAAAGCTTGGTTTCTTGGATAGCGATAATGTCAGCATTTTCGGCGACCAAGGTTTGTAGGACTTCTTGGGACAATTTGGCACGAGCTGAGTCACTAGTTAGGGCAGCATTGAGGGAATCAATATTCCATGAGATAAGTTTCATAAAGTTACCTTTTTCATTCAGATTATAGATTTTATTATACCAAAAAAAGGTCTATTTCCCCAACGTATGGTTTGAAAAATCACCCTTTTTCGTTTATAATGAAGAATGATTTTATGAAAGGGAGTGGAAATAAATGAAATTTTACTCATATGACTATGTACTTAGCCAAATCAGTCAGCAAAATGGCATCATGATTGGCTTTGGGATTGTTCTCCTAGCTATCACAGGATTTTTTGCTTTTAAGGCTTATCGTGATAAAAAGGGGACTAAGTTTCGGGAATTGGTCATGATTTTGGCCTTGACCTTGGTAGCCATGCTTTTGGTGACAATTTCAAAATACCAGACCAATCAAGCCTCTAATAACCAATTTCAAACCTCCCTTCATTTTATAGAGGTTGTTTCCAAAGACTTGGGAGTAGATAAATCAGAAGTTTATGTCAATACTTCTGCAGCCACTGATGGAGCGCTAATCAAGGTAGGTTCAAATTTCTATCGCGCTTTGAACGGGAGCCAACCAGACAAGTATCTTTTAGAGAAATTAGAATTGCATCAAACAGACGCTATTGAATTGGTGGAGGTAAACAAATGACACTCAACTATATGGAAATTTTAATCAAACTGGCCCTGGGTCTTTTCTCGCTTGTTTTTGTTATCAATGTGACAGGAAAGGGAAATCTGGCGCCTAACTCTGCGACAGACCAAATTCAGAACTATGTTCTTGGTGGTATCATCGGTGGGGTGATTTACAATAGTTCAATCAGTATTCTGCAGTACGCAGTGATTTTGATGATGTGGACGATTTTGGTCTTGACCCTCAAGTGGCTCAATAACAATGTTCGTTTTGTCAAACGCTTGATTGATGGAAAACCGACTCTCTTGATCAAAAATGGGAAGATTGACCCAGAAGCCTGTCGTTCAGTTGGGTTGTCTGCAGCGGATGTGGCCCTCAAACTTCGTAGCCAAGGGATTTTCCAGATGAAGCAAGTTAAACGAGCTGTGCAGGAGCAAAATGGCCAACTCATCGTGGTCCAAATGGGAGATGAAAATCCTAAGTATCCAGTCGTGACTGACGGTGTGATTCAAGTCGATGTTTTGGAGTCGATTGGTCGTAGCGAAGAGTGGCTGCTTGATAACCTCAGCAAACAAGGGCATGACAATGTGGCCAATATCTTTATCGCTGAGTATGATAAGGGTGTGGTCACAGTCGTAACCTATTAATAAGAAGAACCTGGGGTCTAGGCCTCAGGTTTCCATTTGCAATCAGAAAGGGATTTTATGTCCATTATTCAAAAACTTTGGTGGTTTTTCAAGTTAGAAAAACGCCGTTATCTAGTCGGAATTGTGGCTCTGATCTTAGTTTCCGTCCTCAATCTCATCCCTCCCATGGTCATGGGGCGAGTCATTGATGCCATCACTTCGGGGCAATTAACCCAGCAGGACCTCCTTCTTGACCTATTTTATTTACTTCTTGCAGCTTTTGGGATGTACTATCTACGCTATGTTTGGCGCATGTATATCCTTGGGACTTCCTATCGTCTGGGGCAGATTATGCGATCTCGCTTGTTTGAGCATTTTACTAAAATGTCGCCTGCCTTTTATCAGACCTATCGGACGGGGGACCTGATGGCGCATGCCACCAACGATATCAATGCCTTGACTCGTCTCGCAGGGGGAGGGGTTATGTCAGCGGTGGATGCCTCAATCACAGCTTTAGTGACCTTGTTGACCATGCTCTTTAGCATTTCATGGCAGATGACCTTGGTTGCCATTCTTCTCCTGCCTTTTATGGCTTATGCCACCAGTCGTTTAGGGAGAAAGACCCACAAGGCCTTTGGCGAATCGCAAGCCGCCTTTTCCAAACTCAATAACAAGGTGCAGGAGTCCGTATCAGGTATTAAAGTGAGCAAGTCTTTTGGGTATCAGGCAGACGAGTTGAAGTCTTTCCAGGCAGTCAATGAATTGACCTTCCAAAAGAATCTCCAAACCATGAAATACGATAGTCTCTTTGACCCTATGGTTCTCTTATTTGTTGGTTCGTCCTATGTTTTAACGCTCTTGGTCGGCTCCTTGATGGTTCAGAAAGGGCAGATTACAGTTGGGAATCTGGTCACCTTTATCAGCTACTTGGATATGCTGGTTTGGCCTCTTATGGCAATCGGTTTCCTCTTTAATATTACTCAGCGAGGGAAGGTTTCTTACCAGCGGATTGAGGAACTTTTGTCTCAGGAATCACCTGTACAAGACCCTGAGTTTCCTTTAGATGGCATTGAAAACGGGCGCTTGCAGTATGCCATTGATAGCTTTGCCTTTGAAAATGAGGAAACACTGACGGATATTCACTTTAGTTTGGGAAAAGGGCAAACCCTGGGCTTGGTTGGTCAGACAGGCTCTGGAAAAACGTCCTTGATCAAGCTTCTCTTGCGTGAGGACGATGTGGATAAGGGAGCCATTTACCTAAACGGTCACGATATTCGCGATTATCGTTTGACAGACCTTCGCAGTCTCATGGGCTGCGTCCCTCAGGACCAGTTCCTCTTTGCGACCTCTATCTTAGATAATATCCGCTTTGGCAATCCTAAATTGCCCCTTTCAGCAGTCGAAGAAGCGACCAAGCTAGCCCAAGTTTACCAAGATATCATAGCCATGCCTCAGGGATTTGATACGCTGATTGGTGAAAAGGGAGTCAGTCTTTCTGGTGGTCAAAAGCAGCGTCTAGCCATGAGTCGGGCGATGATTTTAGATCCAGATATCTTGATTTTAGATGATTCCTTGTCGGCAGTAGATGCCAAGACGGAGTATGCGATTATCGACAACCTTAAGGAGACGCGAAAGGACAAGACAACCATTATTACGGCTCATCGCCTGAGTGCAGTTGTCCATGCAGATTTGATTTTAGTCCTGCAAAATGGTCAAATCATCGAACGAGGCAGGCACGAAGATCTGCTAGCTTTGGATGGCTGGTATGCCCAAACTTACCAGTCTCAGCAGCTGGAAATGAAGGGAGAAGAAGATGCAGAATAAGAAAGAACAATGGGCTGTATTGAAGCGCTTGATATCCTATCTCAAGCCTTATGGACTCCTTACCTTTTTGGCACTCAGTTTTCTCCTAGCGACGACGGTCATTAAAAGTGTCATTCCCCTTGTGGCTTCCCACTTCATCGACCAGTATCTCAGCAATTTCAACCAACTCGCTGTGACCGTTTTGCTGGCCTACTATGGCCTTTATATCCTACAAACTCTAGTCCAGTATGTTGGTAATCTTCTCTTTGCGCGCGTATCCTACAGCATCGTTAGAGATATTCGTCGAGATGCCTTTGCCAATATGGAGAAGCTGGGCATGTCTTATTTTGACAAGACGCCAGCAGGCTCCATCGTTTCTCGTTTGACCAATGATACTGAGACCATCAGCGATATGTTTTCAGGGATTTTATCTAGCTTTATCTCAGCAGTTTTCATTTTTCTGACAACCCTTTATACCATGTTGGTTCTGGATTTTCGTTTGACAGTATTAGTCTTGCTCTTTCTCCCTTTGATTTTCCTTTTGGTCAATCTCTATCGGAAAAAATCAGTGAAAATCATTGAGAAAACCAGAAGTCTCTTGTCAGATATCAATAGCAAGCTGGCTGAAAACATCGAGGGAATCAGAATAATCCAGGCCTTTAATCAAGAGAAGCGCCTACAAGCAGAATTTGATGAAATTAACCAAGAACACTTGGTCTATGCCAACCGTTCTGTAGCCTTGGATGCCCTCTTTTTGCGACCTGCCATGAGTTTGTTGAAACTCCTAGGCTATGCTGTCTTGATGGCCTACTTTGGCTACCGTGGACTTTATCTGGGAATAACGGCAGGAACTATGTATGCCTTTATCCAGTATATCAATCGTCTCTTTGATCCCCTGATTGAAGTGACGCAAAATTTTTCGACCCTTCAAACTTCCATGGTGTCTGCAGGTCGTGTTTTTGCCTTGATTGATGAGAGGACCTATGAGCCCCTTCAAAATGATGGGCAAGCCAAAATCCAAGAAGGCAATATTCGTTTTGAACATGTATGTTTCTCTTATGATGGAAAACATCCGATTCTGGATGATATTTCTTTCTCCGTTAACAAGGGTGAGACCATTGCCTTTGTGGGTCATACAGGTTCTGGGAAATCGTCTATTATCAATGTTCTCATGCGCTTTTATGAATTTCAGTCAGGGCGAGTTCTTTTAGATGGTGTGGATATCAGGAACTATAGTCAGGAAGAGCTGAGAAAGAACATCGGTCTGGTCTTGCAGGATCCCTTCCTCTATCATGGAACCATTAAATCCAATATCGCCATGTACCAAGAAATCAGTGATGAGCAGGTTCAGGATGCTGCAGCCTTCGTGGATGCAGATTCCTTTATTCAGGAG
Source organism: uncultured Streptococcus sp. (assembly GCF_963521865.1). Classification (GTDB taxonomy): domain Bacteria; phylum Bacillota; class Bacilli; order Lactobacillales; family Streptococcaceae; genus Streptococcus. The sequence goes on along the minus strand of NZ_CAUQWY010000005.1, from coordinate 71,123 downwards.
CTTCCGCAGGGTTATGATTCCCCTGTTTCTGAGCGTGGTTCGAGCTTCTCTACTGGTCAGCGTCAGCTTCTTGCCTTTGCTAGAACAGTCGCCAGTCAGCCTAAAATCCTGATTTTGGATGAAGCAACAGCTAATATTGACTCTGAAACAGAAAGTTTGGTTCAAGCTTCACTGGCTAAGATGAGACAGGGACGAACAACCATTGCCATCGCTCATCGTCTTTCTACCATCCAAGACGCCAACTGTATCTATGTTTTGGACAAGGGGCGCATTATCGAGAGTGGAACCCATGAGGAACTCTTGGTCTTGGGAGGAACCTATCACAAGATGTATAGCTTGCAGGCGGGTTCCATGTCTTAATACTCGTTGATTCTCATTCAGTAACAGAAGGAAATCCTTCAAATTACAGATTTCTTTCACCGCCTTTTCTATTTTGTGGTATAATGAAAAATGTTGACAAATAGTATAATAAAAACAAAGGAGAAACAGCATGCTGAAATGGGAAGACTTGCCCGTGGAAATGCAATCAAGCGAGGTTGAGTCTTACTACCAGCTTGTCTCTAAAAGGAAGGGTTCGCTGATTTTCAAGCGTTGCTTGGACTGGGTTCTGGCTTTGGTAGTACTGGTTCTGACCTCTCCCATCTTTATCATCTTGAGCATTTGGATCAAGTTGGATAGCAAGGGGCCTGTTATTTACAAGCAAGAGCGCGTGACCCAGTACAATCGACCTTTCAAGATTTGGAAGTTCCGTACCATGGTGACGGATGCGGATAAAAAAGGGAGTCTGGTGACTTCTGCTAACGATAGCCGCATTACCAAGGTTGGCAATTTCATCCGTCGTGTGCGTTTGGACGAACTGCCTCAGCTGGTCAATGTTCTTAAAGGCGAGATGTCCTTTGTAGGGACGCGTCCTGAAGTTCCACGTTACACAGAGCAGTATAGCCCTGAAATGATGGCGACCTTGCTTTTACCAGCAGGGATTACCTCTCCAGCCAGCATCAACTACAAGGATGAGGATACTATCATCAGTCAAATGACGGAGAAAGGTCTGTCAGTTGACCAGGCCTATGTCGAACACGTCCTTCCTGAAAAGATGCGCTATAACCTTTCTTATCTCCGAGAATTTAGTTTCCTTGGAGACATCAAAATCATGTTTCAAACCGTGTTTGAAGTACTAAAATAAAGTAGTCATGAGAAAATGAGTACAGATAAAAGGAGCAAATCAATGCCAAATTACAATATTCCATTTTCACCACCCGATATTACGGAAGCAGAAATTGCTGAAGTAGCGGATACCTTGCGTTCTGGTTGGATCACAACAGGTCCTAAAACAAAAGAACTGGAGCGTCGCTTGTCTCAATACACACAGACGCATAAGACTGTCTGTCTCAACTCTGCGACAGCCGCTCTGGAGTTAATTTTGCGTGTGCTTGAAGTGGGACCTGGTGATGAAGTTATCGTTCCAGCCATGACCTATACAGCTTCATGTAGTGTTATCACTCACGTAGGAGCAACACCTGTCATGGTGGATATCCAAGCAGATACTTTTGAAATGGACTATGACTTGCTTGAGCAAGCTATCACTGAAAAGACTAAGGTGATTATCCCGGTTGAACTTGCAGGGATTGTTTGCGACTATGACCGTTTGTTCCAAGTTGTGGAGAAAAAACGTGATCTCTTTACTGCTTCAAGCAAGTGGCAAAAAGCCTTTAATCGTATTGTGATTGTTTCTGATAGTGCCCATGCTTTGGGATCTACTTATAAAGGACAACCAGCTGGTTCTATCGCTGACTTTACTTCCTTCTCATTCCATGCCGTTAAGAACTTTACAACGGCAGAAGGTGGAAGTGCGACTTGGAAAGCCAATCCAGCGATTGATGACGAAGAGATGTACAAGGAATTCCAAATTCTTTCCCTTCACGGGCAAACCAAGGATGCTCTTGCTAAGATGCAACTGGGCTCATGGGAATACGATATTGTCACACCAGCCTACAAGTGCAACATGACCGATATCATGGCGTCACTTGGTTTGGTACAATTGGACCGTTACCCAAGTTTGCTACAACGTCGTAAGGACATTGTGGACCGTTATGATCGTGGTTTTGCAGGTTCTCGCATCCATCCTTTGGCACACAAGACTGATACTGTAGAATCTTCACGCCACCTCTACATCACCCATGTAGAAGGAGCGAGTTTAGAAGAACGCAATCTTATCATCCAAGAATTAGCAAAAGCAGGAATTGCAAGCAATGTCCACTACAAACCGCTTCCGCTCTTGACAGCCTATAAGAATCTTGGCTTTGATATGGCGAATTATCCCAAGGCCTATGCCTTCTTTGAAAATGAAATTACGCTTCCTCTTCATACTAAACTAAGCGATGAAGAAGTGGATTATATCATTGAGACTTTCAAAACAGTTTCTGAAAAAGTACTAGCTTCATCAAAAAAATCGTAAAAAAGTCTTGACAAAGAAAAAACAAAGTATTAAAATAAGTTCAACAAATCAGAAAAGTAACTATTTTTGATCTTCAGGGAGCCTGTGGTCATTGTGAACAGGTGGTTGGAAGTAGTGAAAGTGGGCTGATTTTAAAAATGAATTTGAAACAATGAAAATTCGGTGCGCACACCTTACAGTGCAACTTGTTGTTAGACAAGGCAGAGATGTAAAGGGATAGTCCCTTTATAATTGAGGTGGCACCGCGTTACCAACGCCCTCACATGGAAGCATATTCTGTGTGTGGGCTTTTTTCATATATTGGAACCAATACAGAAAGAGGAAAATTTTATGACAACTAAAGGTTATTTTGGACAATTTGGTGGTAGTTTTGTACCGGAACCGATTCAGGCTTTGTTGGATGAGTTGGAAGTGACATTTGACAAGTACAAAGATGATCCAGAGTTTTTGGCAGAATTTCGTCATTACTTGAAGGACTATTCAGGTCGCGAAACACCTCTCTATTTTGCAGAAAGTTTGACAGAGAACCTAGGTGGAGCTAAGATTTATCTCAAACGTGAAGACCTTAACCACCTTGGTTCTCACAAGCTCAACAATGTTTTAGGACAAATTCTTTTGGCCAAACGTATGGGCAAAAAACGAGTGATTGCGGAAACAGGAGCTGGTCAGCACGGTGTTGCGACAGCAGCGACTGCAGCCAAGTTTGGTATGGCTTGTGATGTCTACATGGGGGCAGAAGATGTGGAACGTCAACGTCTCAATGTTTTCCGTATGGAGATGATGGGAGCAACTGTTCATGCAGTTGAAACAGGAACTCGTACCCTCAAAGATGCTGTTGATGCAGCCTTTGGAGCATGGATGAATGACCTTGAAGCCTTTTATGTTCTGGGATCTGCTGTAGGGCCTCACCCTTATCCTACCATTGTTCATGAGTTCCAAAAGATCATCAGTGAAGAATCTCGCCGTCAAATCTTAGAAAAAGAAGGTCGTTTACCAGACTACGTTATTGCCTGTGTAGGTGGTGGTTCTAATGCTATTGGTGCATTTTCTCAGTATGTGGCTGATGAAGAAGTTAAATTGGTTGGGGTTGAAGCTGCTGGTCACGGACTTGATACAGACAAGCACGCAGCTACTATGACAAAAGGTAGTATAGGAATTGTTGATGGTATGAAGACCTATGCAGTTTTTAAGGAAGACGGAGAGCTGGCTCCAGTTTACTCTATCTCAGCTGGTTTGGACTATCCAGGGGTTGGCCCAGAACACGCCTACTTCAAAGATTCAGGTCGCGTGGAATATGTGGCTGCGACGGATGAAGAAGCTGTTCAGGCTCTCCTCCTTCTCAGCAAGACTGAAGGAATTATCCCAGCGATTGAAAGTTCGCACGCTATCGCAGAAGCAGTTAAACGTGCACCGAAACTAAGTAAAGACGACATTATCATCATCAATGTCTCTGGTCGTGGAGACAAGGATGTAGCTGCGATTGCAGACTACCTAGAATCTAAAAAATAATAGATGGAAAAATTACAGTCTTTTCTCTCACAGAGAGCTTGTGGTTGCTGGAAACAAGCAGAGAAAACTGTAAGGTTGGGTCCATCTGAAACGAGAGAAGAAAACATAATTCTCAAGGGAGTGCCCTTTATCGCACAGCCTGTTACAGGAGGTTTCTGAGACAGGAATGAGAGATAGGAGAAATCCTATAATTGAGGTGGCACCGCGAATTTCGTCCTCACGCAAGTTATTTTGCGTGGGGATTTTTCATACAGTCACCACGGACTAGAAGTAGAACTGAAAGGGAAATTACAATGGAACGAATCATTCATGGAGATGTCTTATCACCAATCTTGGCTTATATGCGCCTAAAGGGGCAACACAAGGTTATTTTAGAGAGTATTCCGAGAGACAAGGAAACAGCTCGTTTTTCTATCTTAGCTTATAATCCAGTTTTTGAGATTAAGTTTGAAAATGGAGTTCTTTATCAAAATGGTCAAGTGATTGATCAGGATCCCTTGGATTTTCTTTATGAAGTGACTTATAAGAGCCAGCACCATTCAGACCTCCCTTTTGGTGGTGGGGCAATTGGCTTTGTGGGTTACGATATGATTTCGCTTTATGAAGAAATTGGTCAAATTCCTGAAGATACAATTGGAACGCCAGACATGCATTTCTTCGTTTATGAGAGTTACATGGTCTTTGACCACAAGAAGGAAAAAATCCATGTCATCGAGGATGCTCTCTATAGTGAGCGTAGTCAAGAAAACTTGGAAGAAGCCTTGAATCAAGTGCTTGAGGAATTACGCATCCCTGCTCCAAATGAATTTGAAGACTTGGATCTATCTCCGTTAGACTTCAAATCGCATATCGCTCCTCAGAAGTTTGAGGAAATGGTGGAAACCGCTCGTGACTTGATTCGTAATGGGGATATGTTCCAATGTGTACTCAGCCAGCGTTTCTCAGCAGAGGTTACTGGAAATCCATTTGACTTTTACAGAAATCTTCGCGTGACCAATCCATCCAATTACCTTTATTTCTATGATTTTGGGGATTATCAAATCATCGGTGCCAGTCCAGAAAGTTTGGTTTCTGTCAAAAATGGTATCGTGACAACCAATCCAATTGCGGGTACACGACCAAGAGGAGCTACGGATGAAGAAGACAAGGCTTTGGCGACAGACCTGCTTTCGGATGAGAAGGAAACAGCAGAACATCGGATGTTGGTAGACTTGGGACGCAATGATATCGGTCGCATCTCTGAAACGGCAAGTGTTCAAGTTACCAAATATATGGAAGTGGAGCTCTTCCGTTATGTTATGCATTTGACCAGCGTGGTCAAGGGGCGTTTACTTCCAGAATTCACTGCCATGGATGCCTTGAAATCAACACTTCCAGCTGGAACAGTTTCAGGAGCACCAAAGATTCGGGCTATGAGACGCATCTATGAACTGGAAACGGAAAAACGTGGTGTATACGCAGGAGCAATCGGCTACTTGTCTGCGACGGGTGATATGGATTTGGCCATTGCCATCCGAACCATGATTCTCAAAAATCAAATAGCCTATGTTCAGGCTGGGGCAGGGATTGTCTACGACTCCATCGCCCAAAACGAATACCAAGAAACCATTAACAAAGCAAAATCTATGACTAGAATTGGAGAACTAAGACCATGATTTTATTGATTGACAACTATGATTCTTTTACCTATAACTTGGCCCAATACATTGGGAATTTTGCAGAAGTTCAGGTCTTGAGAAATGATGATCCCAAGCTGTACGAAGAAGCTGAAAAAGCAGATGGGCTGGTCTTTTCTCCTGGTCCTGGTTGGCCAGTTGATGCTGGAAAGATGGAAGATATGATTCGTGACTTTGCTGGCAAGAAGCCGATTCTTGGGATTTGTTTGGGTCACCAAGCCATTGCAGAAGTCTTTGGTGGGAAGTTAGGTTTGGCTCCAAAAGTCATGCATGGGAAACAGAGTAATATCAGCTTTGAAGCGCCATCTGTTTTGTATCAAGATATCGAGGATGGCCGTGCGGTCATGCGTTACCACAGTATTTTGATTGAAGAAATGCCAGAAGAATTTGAAGTGACAGCTCGTTCGACTGATGACCAAGCCATCATGGGGATTCAACATAAAAACCTGCCGATTTATGGCTTCCAGTACCATCCAGAGAGCATTGGAACGCCAGATGGCTTGTCTTCTATTCGGAATTTTATCGAGAAGGTTGTAAAGTGAGGAAACTAGGATGAAAGAGATTATTGAAAAACTAGCAAAATTTGAAAATTTATCAGGTGTAGAAATGACGGATGTCATTGAGCGTATCGTAACTGGGCGTGTAACGGAAGCGCAGATTGCTTCTCTCCTTTTGGCACTTAAGATGAAGGGGGAAACACCTGAAGAACGCACAGCCATTGCCCAAGTCATGAGAGGGCATGCCCAACATATTCCAACTGAGATTCATGATGCCATGGACAACTGTGGTACAGGTGGGGACAAATCTTTTAGCTTTAACATTTCCACAACTGCAGCCTTTGTCTTGGCTGGTGGCGGTGTTCATATGGCAAAACACGGTAACCGCTCGATTTCTTCTAAATCGGGTTCTGCAGATGTCCTCGAAGCTTTGGGCATCAACCTAGACCTCAAACCAGCTGAACTAGGTAAGGTCTTTGATAAAACTGGAATCGTCTTTCTCTTTGCTAAAAATATGCACCCAGCTATGAAATACATCATGCCAGCTCGTTTGGAATTGGGAATTCCAACGATTATGAACTTGACTGGTCCCCTGATTCACCCAATGGCTTTGGAAACACAGCTTCTTGGAATTAGTCGTCCAGAACTTCTAGAAAGTACAGCTCAGGTTTTGAAAAATATGGGTCGCAAACGTGCCATCGTTGTTGCTGGACCAGAAGGATTGGATGAAGCTGGTTTGAATGGAACAACCAAGATTGCACTTCTTGAAAATGGCGAAATCAGCTTGTCAAGCTTTACTCCAGAGGATTTGGGGATGGAGCGCTACGCTATCGAAGATATTCGTGGAGGCAACGCTCAGGAAAATGCAGAAATTTTACTTAGCGTTCTTAAAAATGAACCAAGTCCATTCTTGGAAACGACAGTTTTAAATGCTGGTCTTGGTTTCTATGCTAATGGTAAGGTAGATAATATCAAGGAAGGAGTTGCCTTGGCCCGTCAAGTGATTGCTAGTGGCAAGGCCCTTGAAAAACTCAGACTGTTACAGGAGTACCAAAAATGAGTCAGGAATTTTTAGCACGAATTTTGGAGCAGAAGGCGCGTGAGGTTGAGCAGATGGAGCTGGAGCAAATCCAGCCTCTGCGCCAGACCTATCGCTTGGCTGACTATCTAAAACAACACCAAGACCGTTTACAGGTAATCGCTGAGGTCAAGAAAGCTAGCCCTAGTCTGGGAGATATCAATCTTGATGTGGATATTGTGCAACAGGCCCAGACTTATGAAGCGAATGGTGCAGTGATGATTTCTGTTTTGACAGATGAGGTTTTCTTTAAAGGGCATTTGGATTATCTACGGGAGATTTCCAGTCAGGTAAACATTCCAACGCTCAACAAGGACTTTATCATCGATGAAAAGCAAATCATCCGCGCTCGCAATGCAGGTGCGACAGTCATCTTGCTCATTGTGGCAGCCTTATCCGAAGAACGCCTCAAGGAACTTTATGACTATGCGACAGAGCTTGGTCTGGAAGTCTTGGTGGAAACTCACAATCTAGCTGAACTAGAGGTAGCTCATAGACTTGGTGCTGAGATTATTGGTGTTAATAACCGCAATTTGACTACCTTTGAGGTCGACTTGCATACCAGTGTAGACTTGGCTAAACATTTCAAAGATGATTGCTTGTACATTTCTGAATCGGCTATTTTCACAGGGCAGGATGCGGAACGAGTAGCCCCATACTTTAACGGAATTTTAGTAGGGACAGCTCTTATGCAGGCAGAAGATGTGGCCCAGAGAATCAAGGAGTTGCAGATTGACAAAGGTTAAAATTTGCGGATTATCGACCAAAGAAGCGGTAGAAACAGCCGTTTCAGCAGGAGCCGACTATATCGGTTTTGTCTTCGCACCTAGTAAAAGACAAGTGACCTTGGATCAGGCTGCTGAGCTGGCAAAGTTTATTCCTGTAGACGTAAAAAAGGTTGGTGTATTTGTTTCACCAAGTCGAGCTCAACTGCTGGAAGCGATTGACAAAGTTGGCTTGGATTTGGTTCAAGTTCACGGTCAGATAGCGGATGATTTGTTTGAGGATTTGCCCTGTGCTAGCATTCAGGCTGTGCAGGTGGATGGAGAGGGTCATGTGCCCAATTCTCAGGCAGACTATCTCCTCTTTGATGCCCCTGTGGCAGGAAGTGGGCAGACCTTTGACTGGGCTCAACTGGATACGATTGGACTAACTCAGCCTTTCTTTATCGCAGGTGGGCTTAATGAAGACAATGTAGTAAAAGCAATTCAACACTTTACTCCCTATGCAGTAGATGTATCGAGCGGAGTGGAGACAGACGGACAAAAAGATCATAAAAAGATTAGAAGATTTATAGAGAGGGTAAAGCATGGCATATCAAGAACCAAATAAAGATGGATTTTACGGAAAATTCGGCGGACGTTTCGTCCCAGAAACATTGATGACAGCAGTTTTGGAGTTGGAGAAGGCCTACCGTGAAAGTCAGGCAGACCCAAGTTTCCAAGAGGAATTAAACCAACTCTTACGCCAGTATGTGGGACGTGAAACGCCCCTTTACTACGCAAAAAACTTGACCCAGTATATCGGCGGAGCCAAGATTTACCTCAAACGGGAAGATCTCAACCATACAGGGGCCCATAAGATTAACAATGCCTTGGGACAAGTTTTGCTTGCCAAACGCATGGGTAAAAAGAAAATTATCGCAGAAACAGGTGCTGGTCAGCACGGTGTGGCAACTGCAACTGCTGCAGCCCTCTTTAACATGGAATGTACAATCTACATGGGTGAGGAAGATGTCAAACGCCAAGCCCTCAATGTCTTCCGCATGGAGCTTTTGGGAGCCAAGGTTGAGGCAGTGACAGACGGTTCGCGCGTGCTCAAGGATGCGGTCAATGCAGCCCTTCGTTCATGGGTAGCTAATATTGATGATACCCACTATATCCTTGGTTCTGCCTTGGGGCCTCATCCATTCCCAGAAATCGTTCGTGACTTCCAAAGTGTTATTGGTCGAGAAGCTAAACAACAGTACCGTGACTTGACAGGTCAAGATCTGCCAGATGCCTTAGTAGCCTGTGTTGGTGGTGGTTCTAATGCCATCGGTCTCTTCCATCCATTTGTAGAAGATGAGTCAGTAGCCATGTATGGGGCTGAAGCGGCTGGACTTGGTGTGGATACGGAGCATCACGCAGCTACCTTGACCAAGGGTCGTCCTGGTGTCCTTCACGGTTCCCTCATGGATGTGCTCCAAGATGCCCATGGTCAAATTCTTGAAGCCTTCTCTATCTCAGCAGGTTTGGACTATCCTGGTATCGGTCCAGAACATTCTCACTACCACGATATCAAACGTGCCAGCTATGTCCCTGTGACAGACGAAGAAGCCTTGGAAGGATTCCAACTCTTGTCTCGTGTGGAAGGGATTATCCCAGCCTTGGAATCTAGCCATGCTATCGCTTTTGCAGTGAAATTGGCCAAAGAACTTGGCCCAGACAAGTCCATGATTGTCTGTCTATCAGGTCGTGGGGACAAGGATGTGGTTCAAGTCAAGGACCGCTTGGAAGCAGATGCAGTAAAGAAGGGAGAAGCTCATGCCTAAGACACTAACAGAAAAATTGAATGCTATAAAAGCAACTGGAAAAGGAATTTTCGTTCCCTATATCATGGCTGGTGACCATGAAAAAGGTTTGGATGGACTCGGAGAAACAATACACTTTTTAGAAGATTTGGGTGTCTCTGCTATTGAAGTGGGCATTCCCTTTTCAGACCCTGTTGCAGATGGACCTGTTATTGAAGAAGCAGGCTTGCGCAGTCTAGCTCGTGGAACTTCTACCCAGGCTTTGGTTGAAACCTTGAAAACCATTCAAACAGAAGTTCCGCTTGTCATCATGACCTACTTCAACCCCCTCTTTCAGTACGGTGTGGAGAACTTTGTCAAAGATTTGGCAGATACAGCGGTTAAGGGCTTGATTATTCCAGACCTGCCTCATGAGCATGCCAACTTTGTAGAACCATTTTTGGCAGATACAGACATTGCTTTGATTCCCCTAGTTAGTTTGACAACAGGACTTGAGCGTCAGAAAGAGTTGATTGATGGGGCAGAAGGTTTCGTCTATGCCGTTGCCATCAATGGGGTGACAGGGAAGTCAGGCAATTATCGTGCAGATTTGGACAAGCACTTGGCACAATTGCATCAAGTAGCCGACATTCCAGTCTTGACAGGTTTTGGTGTATCTAGTCAAGCCGATGTAGAACGCTTCAATGCGGTGTCAGATGGCGTTATCGTCGGTTCGAAAATTGTAAAAGCTCTCCACCAAGGAGAGCCGATTCAGGACTTTATCAAACAAGCAGTAGCTTACCAAAAATAATCACACAAGCAGCGAGTAAGAGGAAAGGCACAAAAGGAAGTCTTTCCTTTTTCTTTTGCAGGAGAAAGGCCAGGATGCCCGTCGCAGAAGCAAACTGAATCAAGATGAGTAATTCGGTCACACTAAAGACGATAGTACAAGAAGCTAAAAAGAGAAAATCTCCTGCCCCTATACGGATATCGATAAAATGAGCCAACATTCCAAGGATAAGGAAGAAAACCATAATCAGATTCCAACCAGAGCAGGTAATTAGGAGTAGATGAAAGACAATCCAGACCAGTAAGGGATATTCCTGATGGTGAAAGTCGTAGATGCCCAAGGTCAAACCAGTAGTTATCAGAATGACTTGACCCCAGGAAAGAAATCCCCAATACCAAGATAGAAAGAGGAGTCCTAAGCTTAGTTCAAAGAGGGCATACCAGACAGGGTAAGGAGCCTTGCAGTAGCGACAGCGAAAGCGATTAAAGACCTGCGAGAGGATCGGAATCAAATCTAAGGGACGTAAGAAAGTCTGACAGGAATCGCAGTGACTAGCAGGTTGGATAATAGATTGCTCTGGAAAACGGTCAATGACCAAACCAAGAAAGGAAGCGAGAATGCTCCCGAAAAGAAAAAAATAAATATCAATCATACTTATCTATTCGTAAAAAATAGGAGAAGTAGTATAATGGAGAAACATAGATAAGATGGGGAGGAAAAGATGACAATTCGTTTTGAAGAAAAGGTGAGCCCAGAAAACGCTCAGCTCGTATGCCAATGGTCCAACTCCCTTGGCAAATCCTTTCAAGAACAATGGATGGGAACAATGATTCCTTTTCCCTTGACAATTCAAGTCTTGCAAGATTTGGAAGGAATCTTTTCTATCTTTGATGGACACGAGTTTGTCGGGCTTATCCAGAAAATCAGGCAAGAAGACAGGAATCTTCATATCGGGAGATTTTTTATCAATCCCCAGAAACAGGGGCAGGGATTAGGTAGGCAGGCTTTAAGGAAATTTGTTAGTTTGGTCTTTGAAAATGAAGATATAGATAGTATTTCTCTAAATGTCTTCGAGGCAAATCAAAGAGCTAAGAATCTTTACCAAAAAGAAGGATTTGAAATCGTTCAAATAGTTGAAGCACCTGTACGAAAATATATTATGAAGAAGGGGAGATAGAAGCAAAAAGCCTTTTTGTCTAATCTAATTGTTTAATTATTTTTTCGATGATCCATATCTAAATCTTTTAATAGTTTCCCAGTTAAGTGAGTAGTTTTATCCTGTTTACAGTTTGTTATAATATCAAAAATTTCCTTTGATATTTCTTTAAAAATATTCTTTGATTCATCAGTTTGAAGTCTAGGAGATGTTTCTTTGGCTACATAGTAAGCATGATTGTCTCCAACAGTTATTAAACTCAGAATTTTATTAGCAATATTCTCATCGAAATAGTATGGTTTGAAAGAATTTCCTTTTTCTTTCATAGGTAAAAACGACTCGGTTTCATCACCTATACAAGTATAAAGTTTCTTTTTATTATGTTCAGTCAAATTACCATCATAGCAATCTGGCAAGTGGTAATTCTTTATTTTGGGATTAAAGATTTCAGGAAGTATTTCTTTGTTTCTTTGTCCTTTTTCAGGCCACTCGTATAGTTCTTTAGCTTTTATAATTGTGTCAATTTCTAGAATTTCCTTATTATTTTCATCCTTAGATTTAGCTACAAACACAAAATAAACTTCGTCTTTTTCTTCAATCCACTCTCTAACATCTTTATTTAGAGAATCATTTGTATGACAGAATGTATAAAGAAAATTATCATTCCAAATAAAAGGATCTTCATTGTGTTTCCCAGATTTAAATTCATCAAAACTAATTTCATATTCCTTATTTTCGATAGATAGAGTTTTCTTTTCTCGTTTAGGGTGCCCAATGATAATAATATGTTTCATATTTCCAACTCCTTTATTGGCAATAAATTAGATTTTAAGATGTTTCATTTTTATTGTAGGAAGATTTACTTCGTTTTCTCCTGAAATTGAGTTCCTGTCCAGTCTTCCTCTTGTATTAAATTTTTAATCAAACTCAACATATTTCTGTTTATACAACTCAATTTTATCATTACAGTAATTGATTAAATCTTGAGCTTTCTCAAAAGTATAGCCTTTTTCAGATACAGATTTTACTTTCTTCTCATCAAAGTAGTAGCCAGTTAAGCCCCTGACTTCTTCTGATAATGTAAGATAGTAGCCTGTTTCAATTCCCTCGTCTAGATTTTTGGAAAATGACTTCATCAAGTGTCCGAAGAGAGACTTCTTAGTTTTTTCATCACTAGAGTTATTCCCCAAGTTAGTCGAGATAAGACCAGGATGATAGGCATTAATGGTGATGCTTGAACCTCTTAAAAAGAAGTCTCTTGCCAGATAACGTGTCATCCAAATAGTGTAAAGTTTGGAATTATTGTAGGCCAGTCCTGGATTATAGTTGTTCTCAAATCCAAAGTCTAAATCCTTGACCTTGGCAAAATGATGCATATAGGAAGAAGTATTAATGACACAGCCGTCATCCGCTTTTTCTAACAAGGGACTTAGCTTAGTTGTTAACATATAGGGAACCAGAACAGATAGCATAAAGGTCAACTCGACATTTTCAGCACTCGCTTTTCGTTCTTTTCCAGCATACAGGCCTGCATTGTTAAACAAGACATCAATACTTTGAAAGTCTCGCTTGATTTCCTCTACAAATCGATAAACGTCGTCTAATTTTGAAAAATCTGCAAGGTAGCTAGAAACTCTGCCTCTCAAGGAGACTGAACGAACCTCTTGAAGCGCCAGCTCAAGTTTTTGGGGATTTCGACCATGGAGGATGACATGATGCCCTTCACTGGCCAATTTCTTTGCCAAATGTTTACCAATACCGTCAGTAGCGCCTGTTATTAAAATCGTTTTGACCATCTTAGTCCTCCAAGAAAGCTATTAGTTCTGTTGAAAATTCGTCTGCATATTGGAAGATCGAACCGTGACCAGCATTTGGATAGATGATGAGCTTACTATCTTTTATTTTCTCATGCATATCGTAAGAATTTTCCGTTGGAACCTGCATATCATTATCCCCGTTGACGATTAAGGTTGGTTGGGTGATAAATGTTAGGTCGTCTTGAGGATTTTTCCCCCACAGTTTAATAGCTTTGAGTTGAGTTAGGAATCCTGATAGGTTCATGTCTTTATCCGAAAATTCCTTTGTTCTCATCCCCATTCGTCCTAGGATTTTTAAAGCTTCGATTTTCCCTTGTTCATTATGACTATAGAAGATATAGCGTTTAGGATCGATGCGCTCGAGTCCCGCTTTAAACATATAGTTCAAGGTTTTCCCTGTGACCTTATCGACCTCTTTTCCGCCTCGAGGTCCTGTTCCAGCCAAGATTAAACGATTAACTAGAGTAGGCTTGATTCGGATGATTTCTTGGGTAATCATACCTCCCATAGAAAGGCCAAGAAGATTGATTTTATCGTAACCAAGCACTTTTACAAAGTCAATTGTCTGCTTAGCCATTCCAGGAATCGTCGAAGCAACTTTGCCTTGACTGGCTCCAACACCAGGAAGATCGACTACAATGACATGGTGTTTTTCAGCAATAAGGTCTAAGAGTTTAGGATCCCAGTTGTCGAGGGTTGCTGCCAAATGGACCAGCATCAGAAGAGGTAGTTTTGCTTTGCCTTTACTAAGTTCGCGATAAGCGATTTTGTTCCCGTCGACTGTGATGTATTGATTTTTTGTAGTAATATATGACATTGTGTTTTCCTTTTTATTTCTTAAAGCTGAGGACTGTTTTTCCACGTGAGCGACCATTAGCGACTTTGTCTAAGGCACTATTTACCTCTTCAAATGGATAAACTGTATCGATAGAGGGTTTGATTTCTAATTTACTAAAGAGGTCAGCTACCTCTTGTAATTGAGCGCCATTGCTTTCTACAAAGATAAAGTGGTAGTGGACGCCATATTTTTCCGCCATCTTATCAAATTTGCGACCTGCTAGGCCTAGAATAATCTGTTTCCATTTTGGTAGATTCATGCGTTTGGCAAAGGCACCGTTTGGCATGGCACGAAGTGAAACAAGATGACCACCTTTTTTCATGATAGACATTTGTTTCTCAGTTTCAGCTCCACCGAGAGTATCGAGGACATAATCCACCTGGCTAACAGTTTTTGTATAATCCTCTGTTTTGTAATCGATAAATCTATCTGCTCCTAGTTTCAGAACACGCTCAGCACTATCTCCAGCTCCATTGGTGATGACCTTCAAACCTTTGGCCTTGGCAATCGGAATGGCCATTCCACCAACTCCTCCAGTACCACCAGAAATAAAGATCGTTTTCCCAGCTTGAGCGCCCATGAGGTCAAGAGCCTGCATGATAGTCAAGGCAGTAAGAGGAACCGCAGCAGCTTCCTCGTCTGATAGATAGTCTGGAACCTTGGCTAAGGCTCGACTATCAACAGCAACATATTCTGCAAAGGCGCCGATATGATCAAGTGGCAGACGGCCAAAGACACGATCTCCTACCTGAAAGTTGTTAACTTTCTTGCCAATGCTTTCAACGATCCCAACGACCTCATTACCAGCAGTTTGAGGAAGTTTGTAAGGAACAATCATCTTGACTTCACCACGAGAGATCATGTTATCGAGAGGATTAACACCGGCTGCGGTGACTTTCACCAAGACTTGTTTGTCTGTGATACTTGGTTTAGCGATTTCTGTGATGTTCAGTGTGATATTGTTTTTGTTATAAGTAGTGTGTTGTGCGACTTTCATGTGTTTTCTCTTTTCTTTTTTAATATAATTCAATAGACTTGTATTTGATACAAGTTCATGTTGTTTCCAGTAAAAACTGACTTGTTATCAAATCAGTTTCGAACTTGTTTGGCTTGTTTATATAGATTGTCAATGACATCTTCTAAAGTTTGATTTGCTAATTCCTTCTCTAATTGAGATTCGGCACTAGCGAAAAGCGGTGAAACTGCTCCTTGGATATGTTTTCCAACGGGACAATCGGGATTACTATTTTGATGAACAGGAAATAAACTAATGTGATTGATTTCTTGAGTAGCATAGTATATCTCTAGTAAAGTCATTTTCTTTGGAGACTTACTGAGTTGATAGCCTATTTTTCCTTGATGGGAATGAATCAAATCTGCATTTTTCAACAAGGCAATCACCTTTCGAATGTAACTAGCGTTAGTCCCAACACTAATAGCTAGTGCTTGAGAACTTAATGTTTCCTTGCTTTCACTAATCATTGTTAAGATATGCAAAGCAACTGAGAATTTTGTATCCATCTGAACTCCTCTTTTGATAAACTTGTATTAGATACAAGAACAAGCATAGCATAAATTAAAAGAAAAGCAAGACTTTTGTTTTAAAATTTAAAAAATTATTTGAAGTGTGTCTTAAGATAAAAGATGTCTGGAAAGGGTGTTCACAAAATTATATCTTTACTATCCATTGGTTGACCAAAAGTAGAACAGATACACAAAAAAAGCCTTGATTTTAAGGCTTTTCCTGTTGTATTTAGATGCCCCCTACAGGGATCGAACCTGTGACCCACGGATTAAGAGTCCGCTGCTCTGCCAGCTGAGCTAAGGAGGCAAAGAAAAAAGCTGTATTGGTGCCGAAACTTCACGGTTTGTATTGAACCCGCGCAATTAAGCAGGTGGGCAACTCGCTCTAACTGAAGCTGTTTCCGTGTGAGACGGCCTACATGCTGTTAGAAGACTTTTGTTTCCCTAATAATACAAAAAATAGTCGGTCAACACTTAAGTGTGAAGTCGTACACCACAGCGTTTCTATGTTTATATGATACCACTTTTTCAAAAAAAATCAAGAGGAAAGTGCAATTTTTTGAAAAGGATTTCAGATTTTTCGCAAACGGTCGATAGCTTCCTTTCTTTGAGCCAAAGCCCGTTCATATTTACCAGTATCTTCTGCTTGGAAATAGTGATGATTACGAATTTTTTCTGGCAGATAGTCTTGTTTAATCCAATTTCCAGGATAGTTGTGTGGATAGAGATAGTCTTGGGCATTCCCCAGTTCCTTGCTTCCTCTGTAGTGACCATCACGCAGGTGTCGCGGAATAGGCAAGTGCCCTGATGTTTTGAGGTCAGCAAGTGCCTTATCCATAGCTACATAGGCTGAGTTGGATTTTGGAGAAAGGGCCAAATCAATGACGACATTGGCAATGAGAATGCGGGCTTCTGGGAAACCAATCCTTTGTGCAGCATCCAGAGCAGTCACGGTATGAATCTGGGCTTCAGGATTGGCCAAACCGATATCTTCATAAGCGATAACAGTCAAACGACGAGCGAGACTTGGCAAATCACCAGACTCAATCAAGCGAGCAGCATAGTGGAGACTGGCATCTACATCCGAGCCACGGATGGATTTTTGTAGAGCTGAGAGAACATCATAGTGTCCATCTCCATCCTTGTCCATGGTAATATGGCTCCGTTGCAGGCTATTTTCCATGATGTCTAGAGTGATATAGCGGATGCCCTTATCATTCTCAGGGGTAGAGAGAACAGCCAAGTCCAGTGAGTTAAAGGCAGAGCGCAGGTCTCCGTTTGTAGAAGTTGCGATGAAATCAAGCACATCCTCATCTAGTTCTACTGGAAAATCAAAACCACGCTTAGGGTTACTTAGAGCTATCTGCAGGGCCTCTTTGACGTCTTGATTAGACAGAGGTTCCAACTCAAAAATTTGAACACGGCTACGAATGGCAGGAGTAACAGAAAAGAAAGGATTTTCAGTCGTAGCCCCAATCATGATGACCAGTCCACTTTCCAAGAGAGGCAAGAGAAAGTCTTGTTTGGTCTTATCTAGTCTATGAATTTCGTCAAGGAGTAGTACAAGTCCACCTGAAAATTTAGCTTCTTCGGCGATTTCTTGCAGTCGTTTTTTACTATCAACTGTCGCATTGAAGGTACGAAAGGCATACTTGGTCGTCCCTGCGATGGCAGAGGCAATACTGGTCTTGCCGATTCCAGGAGGGCCATAGAGAATCATGGAGGACAGGCGGTTGGCTTCCACCATGCGACGAATGATTTTTCCAGGCCCGACCAGATGTTCCTGACCAATGACCTGATCGATGGTTTTAGGGCGCATGCGAAGCGCGAGATTGTCTGGCATAGCAGTCCTTTCTAACGTGAATTTTAGTGTCATATTTTTTGAGTAGAATGACTCATCTAATATATCTTACTATGTCCATTCTAGCCTATTAGTTGTGATATTTCAATGGTTTTGTAATATTCAGGGTGTGAGATAGAATCTTTTTGACTATTTAATATGATGAGGAGAGGTATCAACATGAGAGAATTGATTTTCCTTAAAGCTCAAAATATGATAGTTGAGTCTAAAGAAGTGGAATTGCTGACTTGAGAAATAATATTGCTAAATGTTATTGCATGAACTATAATGAAAAGAGAGGTGATAAGTAGTGGAAATAATGGAATTACCAAGTTAGGAAGTTTTCTTGGTAAAGTACATAGTAGATATAAATTTAGATAGCAATATTTGAAAAGGAGAAAATGGAACTAGATGAATACTTCAAATTCAAAGCTACTTGAAAATAAGTCATTTATGGAACTTGACGGACTAGTTGGTTTACCAAATGGAGTGAAATCATCACCTATGAAATACAATCTTGGAAAAATTAACAAATATTTAAACGAAACAGGAAAAGAATTTAAAGAACTGACTGTTCTGGAACTAAAACAATTTGAGAGAGTTAAATAAAGATGGGACTAGATAAAAGGTTTGTGGAGAAAGCCTTTGCCAGTGGCAAAGATAGAGTGAATAGAGCGATTTTTGTAAAACCTGAAGAGCTTATTGAACTATCTGATGAAGATTTAAGTTATTTTGGGGAAGGTATTTTTTATTGCTTACCTCGTAGCAAATTTGTAGAAAGTCATAAAGATGAGATTAGAGAGAAATACAATCTTTCTAACGAATTACCAAAGATAAATGGCATCTATTTAGGGATTTTTTTAAAAATGAGGTCATGGGATAGAATTAGAAAAACCAAACCAAGCTTAAAAGAAATTATAAACATGGTTGAAAAGTGAAATAGTAGCTATATATTTTATATTATTGGAATTCCCTTTTGCGTAAGCTTCTTTGGCTTCTGCAAGTGTCATTTCATTAGGGCCGCCATCTATATTAGTTTCTCCTGTATTTTGCCACTGACAGACGTCAAGATGTCATACACTGCTGTAACAGTCCCACATACTGGACAATGGACATATTCGCTACCGTTAATAATGATTAAATTCTCTTTTCCAGTCTTATTCATTTAAGGTTACTCCCAACACTATACAAATATATTAGCTATTTCAATATACTACTTTTTCAATATCATTGATTGTAATTGTTATGGTATCCCAGTCTTTCGGGGAATCTCCTATGTCAGCAATAAAAGTATCTTCACTTAACTTTTCGACAATTGTCGCCGTTTGACCGTTTTTTAACAACACTGTATCAAATTCTAGAATTTTTACGATTTTTCTCCTTGCGTAAGCTTCTTTGGCTTCTGCGAGAGTCATCTTATTAGGGCCACCGTCAATATTTATAATACCCGTATTTTGCCAACGACAGACGTCACAGATATCATAGTCCATAACTTCAGTTCCGCAAACAGGGCAATGTAGCCATAAATATCCATCAATTACCCAAGTCTTTTGTGATTCATTTATGTCGTTTTTCCTTTTATAAGCCATTTTTGCTTCAGCAAGCGTTATTTTATTAGGACCGCCATCGATATTAAATGCTCCCGTATTTTGCCAATGACAAACATCGCAAATATCATAAGTTTCTACTAAAGTTCCACATACAGGGCAATGCACATGCTCCCAACCATCAATGAAAATTAAATTTTCTTTTTTAGTTTTATTCATGATAAACAACTCCTGTTATTTTGTAATACCGTTTTGAGTTAACTCTATTGATATGATTTCAGATTCATTAAATCCAACATATGGATATTTATCTGTTCTTATTGTAATTTCATCATAGAGTTCATCTTCCGTATCAAGTTTCCCTGTAAAGCTATTACAATGACCCTCTAAAATTTGCCCGTCAACAAAAACAATCCTAATCTCTTTTCCTAAATATTGTTCTAAATTCATTACTGATTTCCTTTCCAATATTATACTTCAAATCAAGTGATATTACTAATGAATAAAGTATGGTAAATGATGAAACAGTTTATCTGACAATGCAAGTTTCTTGTCTGCCGAAGGTATTGATTTAGTAGTTTTTGCTAGTCTTTTAGAAAAATCGCAATATAATTTTGGGCGATAATTATTTTTTAATGAAGAGAGGAGAAGTAATGTTAAGATTCAATCGAGCCACTTCTAGTGGGTCGAGAAAAGCAGGAACTCTGATAGTTCTGCCTATCCGTTTATATAAGGCTTCCCCTAGAACCACATCTAGGGGCTTTTATGTATAAGAGAATAATAAGTATCATTCTTCTTTACAATACGTGTAGCACGTGTTATAATTGTGTTGTCAGGAGGTAAAAGCGCTATGCCTATGACACAAAAAGAGATGGTCAAACTCCTTACGGCCCATGGTTGGATAAAGACTAGAGGCGGTAAAGGCTCCCATATTAAAATGGAGAAGCAAGGGGAAAGACCCATCACAATCCCTCATGGTGAGCTGAATAAGTACACTGAAAGAGGGATAAGAAAGCAAGCTAGGTTGTAAAATTCAGCCCCTGCTTTTTGATATGGAGGTAGTGAAATGTTAGTGACATATCCAGCTTTATTTTATTATGATGATACAGATGGGGTAAAAGCGACTTATTTTGTTCATTTCCCAGATTTTGAATACTCAGCTACACAAGGTGCGGGGATTTCTGAGGCTTTGGCTATGGGTTCGGAGTGGTTAGGAATTACTGTCGCAGATTTAATAGAGAGTGATGGAGATTTGCCCCAGCCATCAGATATCAATAGCTTGTCTTTAATTGATAATGATCCTTTTAAAGATGATGAAGATTTCGTGTCAACCTATGACCTTGATAAATCTTTTATTTCTATGGTATCTGTTGATGTATCAGAGTACTTAGGAAGTCAGGAACCAATTAAAAAGACATTGACCATACCAAGATGGGCAGATAAGTTGGGACGAGAAATGGGACTTAACTTTTCTCAGACTTTGACAGACGCTATTGCAGATAAGAAGATACAAGCATAGAATTAAGTGTGACATCGTGGGAATAGTCAATAAAAAAAGCACTCCTAATTGTGCTGGTTACTTGTCTATTGATCCTATAGATTTGCTAGCCCTTTCGAGGGCTTTTTGTGTTGACTTTTTGGAAAAAATAAGGAAATCAACCGTTTAAGAAAATCACTGATACCAAGGGATTAAATGAGGTAATATGGTATAATTAGGACATAAAATAATTTTGTGGTAAGATGGTAGTATCTATTTTAGCATATTTCCGAGCAATCGGGGCGATTAAAGAGTCGCATAGAAAGAGGACAAAATGGCAACATATGGATTTTTAGATGTTTTAGAGGAAGAGTTGGAGAAGAATTTTCCCTTTGACTTTGAGATTAGTTGGGACAAGCGCAACCACGCGGTTGAAGTGAGTTTTCTATTGGAAGCACAAAATGCTGCAGGTGTGGAGATGGTGGATGAAGACGGAGAGGTTTCGTCAGATGATATCCTCTTTGAAGAAGCAGTCCTTTTTTACAACCCTGCCAAGTCAACAGTCAATGAGGAAGACTATTTGACGGTTATCCCTTACCTACCTAAAAAAGGTTTTTCTCGTGAATTTTTAGCTTATTTTGCGCTATTCCTTAAAGATACTGCTGAGGTTGGGCTAGATGCCCTCATGGACTTTTTGGAAGACCCAGAAGCAGAAGAATTTGTCATGGAATGGAACCAAGAAGTCTTTGAAGAAGGAAAAGTTGGATTGGAAGAAGGAGAATTTTACCCTTATCCGAGATACTAGGAGTTGGTTGGAGGTTTTATGAAGAAAATTGGGATTTATTTGGTTTATGTGCTAGCTGTTGTCTTTATTATGCTAGCTTGTGCTTGTGGAACAATCGCATTTGCAGAGTTGGGGTATTCCGCAGTTTTAGCCTTTACTTTTGGTTATGCCTTCGCTCTTCTAAGTATGTATTTAATCTTTATTCTTCATGAGCTGGGACATGCTTTTTGTGGCTACTTGACAGGCTATCGGCTGGTGGCTTTTGGATTAGGACATTTTATTTTGACCAAAAAGTCAGGCAGGTTTCATCTTAGTAGAACAGCCATTCTGAAAAATGTTGGTGCTCAATACATTGGTTTAAAAGAGGATGAGAGCGATCAAAGAATCATCCTGATGCTTTCAGGAGGCTTGATGGTTCATCTCAGCTTGATGTTATTGGCGATATTGTTTGGATTTTTGACAAGAAGCTGGTATTTTGCAGGGACTTGGATTTTTCTTAATTTGTCTTTCTTCCTAAATAACATTTTGCCAGTCGACATCACCGATGGAGCAAAAATATGGGAATTGCTACAACACCCTGAAAATACGAAATACGCCTACCTGATGTTGAGGCATTCTGCCCAGACCTTGCTAGCTCCTCAAGAATATGATTTAAAAGACTTTATCATTCCTGTTGCTGAGGATGCGAAAGGGAGTTTTGCAGAAAGTGTTCAGACTCTTCAGGGGTTGGTATTCATATTGGATGATAATATAGAACTTGCAAAGCAACAGTTGCAGTCTGTGCTAGAGAAAACAGACAATCCGATGTCTCAAACTCTTTCCCAATTATACCTTCTTCAAATTGCCTTGCTGGAAGGAGATAATAAGAAAGCGGAAGAATATGCAAGCAATCGAGGGGTCAAATCCTTTCTATCTATAAAAACAGCAGATATGCAGGTCATTCAAGCTTGGTACCAATTTAAGGTAAGGAAAGATGTAGTTCAAACTCACAAGGCTATGAAGATTGCTAGACATAAAATGAATAGCAGCCGGATGTTACGGGATGAGAAAAGCTATTATCAAAACTGGTTAGCCGAGCTGGAAAAGGAATTAACCGAAGGAGTCTAATATGGAAATAGAGATTTCTGATTTCACAGGCTGTAAGATTGCTTTATTTTGTGGGGATAAGCTATTGACTATCTTACGCGATGATAAGGCAAGCATTCCCTGGCCCAATATGTGGGAACTTCCAGGCGGTGGACGTGAAGGTGATGAAAGTCCTTTTGAGTGCGTGGCGCGTGAAGTTTATGAAGAACTGGGAATTCATTTAGATGAAGACTGTCTGCTTTGGAGCAAGATTTATCCTAGCGTAATCTTTAAAGATAAGCAATCGGTCTTTATGGTTGGTCAGCTAAGACAAGAACAATTTGACAATATCATCTTCGGAGATGAAGGACAGGCTTATAAACTGATGTCTATTGAGGAATTTCTCAATTCTAAACAGGCAGTACCTCAGTTGCAAGAGAGATTAAAAGATTATTTAAAAGTAAGTGATTAGAAAGGATGGTTCAGTTACATTTCTAAACTGAACCCGCCCTAAACACGGTGCCAAAAAGATAAACTTCTCTTAGACACAAGCGTCTTCAGAGAGTTTCCTATTTTGGCTTTGTGTTTTACGGGCTTGGTATCTTAATGATGGAAACATGGCAAGAGTTAAAAGTTACAGTGAAGCGTGAGGGAGAGGAGTTGGTTTCCAATCTCTTGATCGAGCTGGGAGCGCAAGGCGTTGCGATTGAAGACAGCATGGACTATGTGGGAAATGTTGACCGCTTCGGCGAGATTTTCCCAGAGGTTGAGCAGCAAGAAGAAATCGTAGTGACAGCCTATTACCCTGATACGGTTGATGTAGCAACGGTTGAGTCAGATTTGCAGGCTCGTCTAGCAGAATTGACAGATTTTATGGATTTGGGTGAAGTCAAGATGGGGACGACTGCCTTGGCTGAGGAAGACTGGGCAGACAACTGGAAGAAATACTATGAACCTGCTCGCATCACTCATGATTTGACCATCGTGCCGTCGTGGACAGACTATGAGGCGACTGCTGGGGAAAAGATTATCAAGCTAGATCCTGGGATGGCTTTTGGTACTGGAACCCACCCAACTACCAAGATGAGCCTTTTTGCCTTGGAACAGGTTCTTCGTGGTGGCGAAACGGTGCTAGATGTGGGGACTGGTTCAGGGGTTCTCTCTATTGCTAGCTCGCTGCTTGGTGCTAAGGAAATTTTCGCCTATGACCTAGATGATGTGGCAGTTCGAGTTGCTCAGGAAAATATTGAGCTCAACCCTGGCATGGAAAACATCCATGTAGCAGCAGGAGACTTGCTTAAGGGAGTTGAGATTGAGGCAGATGTGATTGTAGCTAATATCTTAGCGGATATCCTGATTCATCTGACGGAGGATGCCTATCGCTTGGTCAAGGACGAAGGTTACCTGATCATGAGTGGGATTATCAAGGATAAATGGGATATGGTGCGTGAGTCGGCTGAGTCAGCTGGATTTTTCCTTGAAACCCATATGATTCAAGGGGAATGGAATGCCTGTGTTTTCAAAAAGACTAAGGATATTTCGGGTGTGATTGGAGCCTAGCATGCAGCAGTATTTTGTCAAAGGCAGTGCTATCTCTCCTGTCACTATCGAGGACAAGGAAACCAGCAAGCATATGTTTCAGGTTATGCGCTTGAAAGAAGATGACCATGTTACCTTGGTCTTTGATGATGGAATTAAGCGCTTGGCGCGTGTGCTGGATGTGGAAGCTCGTCAGTTTGAGTTGGTTGAAGAGTTAGCTGACAATGTAGAGCTACCAGTCCAAGTGACCATCGCATCTGGATTTCCTAAGGGAGATAAGCTGGAGTTCATTACTCAAAAAGTGACGGAGCTAGGAGCCAGTAAAATCTGGGCCTTTCCTGCCGATTGGTCGGTTGCCAAATGGGATGGCAAGAAATTGGGTAAAAAGGTTGAAAAACTAGAAAAAATCGCCCTTGGAGCAGCAGAACAAAGCAAGCGAAATCGTATCCCAAGTATCCAGCTTTTTGAAAAGAAAGCAGACTTTCTAGCTCAACTGGACCAGTTTGACTCTATCGTAGTGGCTTATGAAGAGTCGGCCAAAGAAGGAGAAGCTGCTGAGCTTTTACAAGCAGTCGCTGGTCTTGAAAAAGGAGCCAAACTGCTCTTTATCTTTGGTCCAGAAGGCGGCCTGTCACCTGCAGAAATTGAAAGTTTTGAAGCTAAGGGAGCAATCTTGGCAGGTCTTGGTCCTCGCATTTTACGAGCAGAAACAGCACCACTTTACGCTTTATCAGCCCTTAGTGTTTTATTAGAATTAGAGAAATAAGAGGAAGAAAATGGAACAAAAACACCGTTCAGAATTTCCAGAGAAGGAACTTTGGGATTTAACAGCCCTATACCAAGATCATGAGGATTTCTTGCGTGCAATTGAGAAGGCTCGCGAAGACATCAATCAATTTAGCCGTGACTACAAGGGTAATCTTCATACTTTTGAGGATTTTGAAAAGGCATTTGAGGAATTGGAACAAATCTATATTCAGATGAGCCATATTGGAAACTATGGTTTTATGCCGCAGACGACAGACTATAGCAATGAAGAATTTGCTAATATTGCCCAAGCTGGTATGGAATTTGAAACAGATGCCAGTGTAGCCTTGACCTTTTTTGACGATGCTTTGGTGGAAGCTGATGAGAAAGTCTTGGACCGTTTGGGTGAATTACCTCATTTGATGGCGGCCATCCGTCAGGCCAAAATCAAAAAAGCCCACTATCTAGGGGCTGATGTGGAGAAGGCCTTGACCAATCTTGGTGAAGTTTTCTACAGTCCGCAGGATATTTACACTAAGATGCGAGCTGGGGATTTTGAAATGGCTGACTTTGAAGCCCATGGCAAGACCTACAAAAACAGCTTTGTGACCTATGAGAATTTCTACCAAAACCACGAGGATGCTGAGGTTCGTGAGAAATCTTTCCGTTCCTTCTCAGAAGGACTTCGTAAGCACCAAAATACGGCTGCAGCAGCCTATCTAGCCCAAGTCAAGTCTGAAAAACTCTTGGCTGATATGAAGGGCTACGACTCCGTCTTTGATTATCTTCTGGCTGAGCAGGAAGTGGATCGTGCCATGTTTGACCGCCAGATTGACCTCATCATGAAGGATTTTGCGCCAGTTGCTCAGAGATACCTCAAGCATGTTGCCAAGGTAAATGGTCTTGAAAAGATGACCTTTGCAGACTGGAAATTGGATTTGGACAGCGCCCTGAATCCTCAAGTGAGCATTGATGATGCCTATGATTTGGTCATGAAGTCTGTAGAACCTTTGGGACAAGAATATTGTCAGGAAGTTGCTCGCTATCAAGAAGAGCGCTGGGTGGACTTCGCTGCCAATAGTGGGAAGGATTCTGGTGGTTATGCGGCGGATCCATATCGCGTGCACCCTTATGTCCTCATGAGCTGGACAGGTCGTTTGAGCGATGTCTATACCTTGATTCATGAAATCGGACATTCTGGTCAATTCATCTTCTCAGATAATCATCAGAGCTACTTTAATGCCCACATGTCTACTTACTATGTCGAAGCACCGTCAACCTTCAATGAATTGCTTCTCAGTGATTACTTAGAGAACCAGTCTGACGACCCACGTCAAAAACGCTTCGCTCTGGCTCACCGCTTGACAGACACCTACTTCCATAATTTCATCACCCATCTCTTGGAAGCAGCCTTCCAGCGTAAGGTTTATACATTGATTGAAGAAGGAGAAACCTTTGGAGCAAGCAAACTCAACAGCATTATGAAGGAAGTCTTGACAGACTTTTGGGGAGATGCCATTGAGATTGACGACGATGCGGCTCTGACTTGGATGCGCCAAGCTCACTACTATATGGGTTTGTATAGCTACACTTACTCTGCTGGTCTTGTTATCTCTACTGCGGGTTACCTTCATTTGAAACATTCCGAAACTGGAGCTGAAGACTGGCTCAATCTCCTCAAATCAGGTGGCAGCAAGACACCACTTGAGTCAGCCATGATTATCGGTGCTGATATTTCAACAGACAAACCACTCCGTGATACCATCCAGTTCTTGTCAGACACAGTTGACCAGATTATTGCCTACAGTGCCCAGTTGGGAGAGTAAATTAAAAGAGTCTGGGACAAAAGTCTAACCTTAAATATAAAAAGCGAACAAAACGAGTTATCTGACACTCAGAATTCTGTCTTGTTCGCTTTTTTTCTAATCTATCGATTTTAAAAATTTATAATAAAGAATTCTAAAATCAAAATTTTTTGTCCTAGCCTCTTAAATTATCCCCAAAAGCTATCTTCTTCAGCTTGATCTGAAGAGAAGAGCCAAACTTCTTTGATTTTTCCGTCTTCAATACGGAAGAGGTCAATCCCGTTCATATTGAGTTCAGTACCATCAGCACGTGTTCCAAGAAAAGTAACATTGGCTGCGATTAAATCCTTATTGTCAGAAACCCAATTTGTTATCACCTTAAAGGTTCCATTAGTTTTCTCAGCAAATGTAGCCAAGTGAGGTCCTAGTTTGTCCTTACCAACAACTGTACCAGATATACTATGAGTACCAGGTTGATGCCAGACAATATCGTCTGCCATCGTTTCAAAGACACCAGGAAAGTCACCAGCAATTAAAGCTTGGTTATAAGCATTGAAAATTTCTAAGTTTGTTGACATATCTATTCTCCATTTCTTTTTTATGATATAATTGTAACAGTTACAAACAAAAAAACAAGTAGATACTTTTTTGATAGCTAGTATCAAAAGTAGTACTTTTACTGATACTAAAAGATAAATTTTTTTAAAAAATAGAAAGAAGATATTTTATGACAAATAAAGTGAGTGAGTATGGTATTTGTCCATTTGAGACAACTCAGAGGGTTTTAACGGGGAAATGGGCACTGGTAATCATTTATCAGTTGAGTACGGGTACCAAACGATTTAAAGAATTGCAGAGATTATTGCCTGGGATTACTCAAACTATTTTGACCCGTCATCTCCGTCAATTAGAAAAGGATAAGATTGTTCAACGAAAGGTCTATGCCGAAGTTCCACCACGAGTTGAGTACAGCTTAACTGAAGTGGGGCAGGAATTCAGAGTTGTTTTAGATGCTGTCGAGAAATGGGGTCTAGATTATATCAAGTTGCTAGAAATGTAGAGGTATTGACCATGTATCAAAAGTTACTAAGAAAAATAGCAGAAGAAAAACCAAGTTATCATGAGGAAGAAATCCAGTGGTTGCTTGATTATTTGGGAGATTCTTCTCCAGAAATTCGCGATGAGCTTGTTTTTACAAGCTTTGCTAGAGGAATTCAGGAAGAGCTATTTACACAGGAACAATTTCATTTCATTGCTGAGGTGGTGTCAGCTGATGGAGGACTAGATAAAGAAATTGATAAGGTAGGCCTGTCAACCCTTGAACGTTCTTTTAGGGCGCTTATTTATGCAAATCTCTTGTCTGCGGATGCCAACAAGCAATCGATTTTTTATCAGGAATTAAATGCAGAAATTCGTAATGTCCTTTTAAATCAAGGTTTGTACTATCTTTCAAAAGAAAAAGACACGACAGGTTTTTCAAGCCAGTATGGTTGGGTTCACGCTTTTGCACATGGAGCCGATTTACTGACAGAGGTGGTTTGTCATCCAAACTTTCCTAAAAACAGAGTTCATGAAGTATTTGAGATACTTGGTCAATTATTTAAAAGAATTCCCATTCGTTTTACAGATGATGAAGATTGGCGTTTAGCCAGAGTGATCTATGAACCTATTTTACAAGGGAAGTTGGAGCAAGAGCAAGTAGCTTCTTGGATAAAAGCTGTTGACTTTCCGATAGAAGAAAGGGAAGATTTTTATAAATTTTCCAACTTCAGATCTTGTCTGTTGGAAGTTTATGTCCAACTTGACCAGAGAAATAGTTTACAAGATGACTTGAAAGAAGCTATCCAGTCTTTTCAATACTAAGAACAAGTGAGTTGTTTCATGATTTTCAAGAAAATTTCCAATCAATTTTCTTGAAACCCTTTCCCTCTTTTGATAGACTAGTATCTAGTTTTTGAAAAAAGGAGAAAGAAAATGAAAAAATTTGTCGCTGAGTTAATCGGTACGTTCATGCTTGTGTTCGTTGGGACAGGAGCTGTTGTTTTTGGAAATGGTCTTGAAGGCCTTGGTCACCTAGGAATCGCCTTTGCCTTTGGTTTGGCAATCGTGGTTGCAGCTTACTCAATCGGAACTATTTCAGGTGCTCACTTGAACCCAGCTGTTTCGATCGCTATGTTTGTAAACAAACGTTTGTCATCTTCAGAGCTTGTAAACTACATCCTTGGGCAAGTAGTTGGAGCTTTCTTAGCATCTGCTTCTGTCTTCTTCCTCTTGACTAACTCAGGTATGTCAACTGCTAGTCTTGGTGAAAACGCCTTGGCAAACGGTGTCACTGTCTTTGGTGGTTTCTTGTTTGAAACAATCGCAACCTTCTTGTTTGTCTTAGTTATCATGACCGTGACTTCAGAAAGTAAGGGAAATGGCGCGATTGCTGGTTTGGTAATTGGTTTGTCCTTGATGGCGATGATTCTTGTGGGATTGAACATTACTGGACTTTCAGTAAACCCAGCTCGTAGCTTGGCACCAGCTGTATTGGTTGGTGGTGCAGCCCTTCAACAAGTTTGGATTTTCATCCTTGCCCCAATCGTTGGTGGTGTTCTTGCAGCCCTTGTTGCTAAAAACTTCCTTGGAACAGAAGAATAATTGAAACTCAAAAAGCCTTGCTCCTCATTTTGAGGAACAGGGCTTTTTCGTATGAGTTTAGCGGTTGTCAATTTTCTCTGGATAAAGGTCGTGTTGGAAGAGGCGTTGTTCTGCCAAGCCTTCATACTTAGTTCCTGGCTTACCGTAGTTGTAGTAGGGGTCGATTGAAATGCCACCACGCGGAGTGAATTTTCCCCAGACCTCTAAATAGCGAGGGTCTAGCAAGTTGACCAAGTCTTTCCCGATGGTGTTGATACAGTTTTCGTGGAAATCTCCATGGTTTCGGTAACTAAAGAGGTAGAGTTTGAGGGATTTTGACTCAACACAGAGCTTGTCAGGAATGTAGGAAATATAAATCGTTGCAAAGTCTGGCTGAGCAGTGATTGGGCAAAGTGAGGTAAATTCAGGACAGTTAAATTTAATAAAATAGTCATTTTCCACATGACGATTGTCAAAGGATTCGAGGACTTCTGGTTGATATTCGAAAATGTAGTTGGTTTCTTTGTTGCCTAGTAGGCTGAGGTTTTTCATTTCTTCTTGTTGTGACATGATTTTTTCTTTCTAATCTTAAACACCACGTTGGTTGTCGTAGAGGAGGGTATGGAGTTGAGGAAGGACGCGGACATTGCCCCAGCTATCGTCAGTAGCGACTCGTTCCCAGAGTTCTTTGAGACGGTCCAGTTGGTCTTGGACAATATTGCCTGTAGCCCTGGGCTCAGGATTTCCAGCTGATAAGAAAAGGACATCTGGTTGGTAGCGCTCCTGAATCCCTTTGGCAAAGGCCAAATCGGCATCGTCAAAGACAGGGATTTTAAAGGTGACCTTGTCAGGGTCCAGTTGGGAAACGATAAAGTCCAAGGTCTCAAAGTTGACTTCCATCTTGGATGAAGGAGGTTTGGGGCTCAGAGTGACTTGGTCGATGTCTTTCAACCAATTTTGCCAGCGGGAGCCTTGGGTCTCAACAGCAAGAGTGACACCACGTTCCTTGAGTTTAGTGACGAGTTCAGCCATGTTGGCTGCTAGGATAGCAGGATTTCCCCCAGATAGGGTGACATAGTCGTAGCTCCCCAATTTATCCAAGGCAGCAATGACCTCGTCAGCTGTCATACGAGTTGGTTTTTCAGAGCCATCCCAAGTAAAGGCAGAATCGCACCAGTCGCAGTGGTAGTCGCAACCAGCAGTGCGGACAAACATGGTTTTCTGCCCGATAGCACGACCTTCGCCTTGAAAGGTTGGGCCAAAAATTTCTAGAACTGGTAGTTTGAGGACACGTTCCCTAGTCATCTAACCACTCCCGTCTAAACTCTGCAAAGGCAGTCGGAGTCTCATAGAGGCGAACATATTCCAAACGGAGACCACGTTCGTCAGGCAACTCTTGGTTCATGGTTTGAAAAATCCAGTAAACCATATTTTCAGCAGTCGTGTTCATATAGGGAAGAGTTTCATTGAGATAGCGATGATCCAAGTGGGGCTCTAAGTAGTTTTTGTAGATCGCTTTGATATCTCCAAAATCGTAGGTCATGCCACGTTCATCTAAAAATCCACTGACAGCAATCTGCAAATGATAGGTATGACCGTGTAGGGATTTGCATTTTCCCTCATAGTGAAAGAGGTGGTGGGCAGCATCAAAGGTAAATTCTTTTGACACCAAGGTTCTGTGAGAATTGTAGACCAGAGACTCCCCAGTTTCCTGTTTGATTTCTTTGGGTGCAAAAAACATTAGGCCTCTCCTTTCTGTGAGAGATAAACATCTAGACCATGCTGACGTAGGTGGCAGGCTGGGCAATCTCCACAGCCGCTCCCGATAATTCCGTTGTAGCAGGTTAAGGTCTTTTCACGAACATAGTCAAAGGCACCGAGTTGGTCAGCTAACTCCCAAGTTTCAGCCTTGTCTAGCCACATGAGAGGTGTTTGGATAACAAAGTCGTAATCCATAGCAAGGTTGAGGGTGACATTGAGGGATTTGACAAAAACATCTCGACAATCGGGGTAGCCTGAGAAGTCTGTCTCGCAGACACCTGTCACGATGTCTTTAATGCCCCGTTGCTTGGCAAGAACTGCTGCAAAGGATAGAAAGAGGTGGTTGCGACCATCAACGAAGGTATTGGGAATCTCCCCCTCTTTTTGTTCAATTTCCAGATCAGAGGTCAGGGCATTTTCAGTGATTTGTCCCAGCAGAGACATATCTAAGATATGATGACGAATCCCCTGGTCCTCAGCGATTTCTCTAGCGACTTGAATTTCCAGATGATGGCGTTGGCCGTAGGCAAAGGTAACGGCTTCGACCGTTTCATAGTGTTCTTTAGCCCAAAAGAGGCAGGTTGTAGAATCTTGACCGCCACTAAAGACGACCAAGGCTGATTGACGTTTCATAGTACTCCTTCCAAAATGGGAAATGTTCAGAGCACGCAAAAAGCTCCCTTGAGGGAGCTAAAAAATACCAAGTAGAGGTTTTTTTTAGCGATGGCATGTCCCAAACATCGTAATATTCTACTTATAGTCTAGCATATTTTTTGAAAAATGGCAAAGGGCAAGAAAAAAGAGACCAAAGAAAGTACTTGGTCTCTAGTGTGATTAGCTCAATTCAGCAACGATGGCCTTGATTTGTTCTGCTGTGTGAACACCAGCAACTTGTTTTACCACTTGGCCGTCTTTTTTGAAGAGAAGAGTTGGGATAGACATGATTCCAAAAGCACGAGCTGTGTTTGGATTTTCATCAACGTCCATTTTAACGATTTTCAAGACATCTTCTGAAAGTTCTTCAGACAATTTATCCAAGATTGGACCTTGCATACGACATGGACCACACCAAGTTGCCCAGAAGTCTACCAAGACCAAACCGTCTTTAGTTTCTTGTTCAAATGTTGCATCTGTAATTGCTTTTGCCATTGTATTTCTCCTTTTTTATTTAGTTATATTGGCTTAAATCTTGTTTCTTGAGATAGAAGAAGATATCTCCATAAGTCCCATGGTAGTCCAAATCATGACCGTTGTAAGTCAATTTTTGAACAGGGTAGTAGTCTGCGACGCCGATAAGGCAAGCTTGTTGTGAACGATCAAAGTCTTCATAAGACTCGAAAGTCACAGTTCTTTCGTTCTTGCTGGCATCTAGATAGGTAATTTCAATCATGTTTAAAACTCCTTTGTTTAATGATGATTTTATTTTACTCCTTGTAAAAGAGAATGTCAAGAAAAATGATTGCGCACGCAACTTTTTTCTAAAATCATCTTAAATCAAGAAATCCAAACCAGTTTCCAAGCTTTCTTCAACAGCCTTTTGTAGTGTGGCCAGTGTCTTTTGCCCATCACCTGTCAGGCAGATAAAGCTAGAGCGTCGATCTTGATCACAACACCTGCGACTAAGTAGACCACAATTTTTGGCTTCCAAGCGAGCCACCATCCGAGAAACAGCGCTCGGGCTCAGATGAAGCTTATCTGGCAGATCAATCTGGCGTAGAGATTTTTCTTGAGCCAAGTCCAGATAGTAGAGGAGGTAAAACTCTTTCAAAGTCAGACTTTGCTCGCTCTGCTGAGCAATTGTCTCTTCCAAGAGACTTTCAATTTCTTTTTGACGACGATTGAAGTCAAACCATTTTTCCAAGTAGGTCATAGTATCTCCTTTCTTTTTAGAGTTATAAATAGAAGAAAGTCCATTCACGGACAGTCTCTGTATCACAAGATGATTGCGCATGCAATAATTATACTACTTTTCAAGAAAGCTGGCAAGAAGGACGCTGGCATCTTTTATCCTAAATCATGCCTGTTTTCACAAGTCAAGAATTGTTTGTATCCCCTTTCCTATCTAATTTTTAATGACTCTTGTGCATTTCCTTGAAATTTTCTGAAAAAAGAGTAAACTGGTATGCAAGAAGTCTATTTCGTGGAGTTTAGGATGAAATTATATGTTCAATTAATGATTCTCTTTGTGATTTCTCTAATCGGAGAGGGGATTTCCAGTTTCTTTCATTTGCCTATCCCAGGCAGTATTATCGGTTTGATTATTCTCTTTCTAGCCCTACAATTCAAGTGGCTGAGAACTAGGCATGTCAACATGGTCGGGAATTTCTTGCTGGCGAATATGACTATTCTCTTTTTGCCGCCAGCAGTGGGAATCATGGAGAAGTTTGATGTGATTGCTCCCTATCTTTTGCCCATTGTTTTGATTGTCTTTTTTGCAGCAGTCATCAATATTATCCTCATAGCCTTGGTGGTTCAGTTTATCAAACGACGGTTTGAAGGAGATTATGAGAAAGGAGATGCCAAATGAGTGAATTTGTTTCCAATCCCCTGTTTGGGCTTGCCCTGTCTATCTTAGCCTATCTAGTAGGAATGCTGATTTACAGACGTTTTCCCCATCCTTTGACAACGCCCTTGCTTTTGTCAGCTGTTTTCATTATCATTTTTCTAAAAGTGACAGGTATTTCTTACCAAGATTACTACCAAGGTGGGATTTATTTGAATAATTTGATTGTCCCATCGACCGTTGCTCTAGGAATTCCCCTTTATAAGAGTTTTCACTTGATGAAGCACCATGCTCGCAGTATTCTCTTTGGTAGTCTGCTAGCGGTAGTGGTCAATACCTCTTTCACAGCCCTTGTGGCTAAGATTTTTGGAATGGACTTTTTCCTAGCCATTTCTCTCTTTCCTAAGTCAGTAACAACCGCCATGGCAGTGGGAATCACAGAAAAATTGCAAGGTTTGACGACTGTGACCTTGGTCGTTGTTGTGGCAACTGGGATTTTAACCAGTGTGATCGGCCCAACCCTTTTAAAGTGGTTGAAAATTGACGATCCAGTAGCTGTTGGTCTTTCCCTCGGTGGAACAGGTCACGCAGTCGGAACAGGAACAGCCTTCCGATACGGCTCTGTAGCAGGAGCTATGGGTGGTTTGGCTATCGGTGTTACCGGTATTCTCTATGTCTTTGTCAGCCCTATCGTAGCTAGTTTGATATTGAGTTAAAAAGCAAGGAAATCGAGTTCCTTGCTTTTTCAAATCGTATGTTATAGACTATTACTTTTCTCTGCTTAAGTGAATGACTTGGTCATAGTGTTTTAAGTCTTCTTCCGTGTAGTGATGAATGACTTCAATGACTGTCTGAGGTAGGGAGAAGAGCAAGTCGCTAATTTTTCTGCTATTTTCCGAGTCAAGATTGGCCTTAATCTCATCTGCTAAGATGAGTTGGCTATCATGGCAGAGGGCGCGAGCGATTTCAAGGCGTTGTTTCTCGCCACCAGATAGACTGTCATTGCTAAGTGTTCGATTTTTCAAATGTTCTAATCCTGTTTTTTTGAGGATGTAAGTTAAACGTTCCTCCTTTTTATCCAGTCCTAGAAGGATATTGTCGTCCAGAGAGAGCGTGTCAAAGTAATGGCTATCTTGGAGGATATAGGAACTAAGACTTGTGATTTCTTGACGTGACAGGTTTTGACCAGCAAAGCCAATCCGTCCACTTGTCGGTGTCTCTTCTCCATGGATGATATTGAGCAGGGTTGTTTTACCAGAGCCACTTTCCCCAATAATGGCGATTTTTTCTCCTTGCTTGATGTGTATGGAAATCGGAGACAGGAGGATGTTTCCATCTTTTTCCAAGTAGATGGTCTCAAGTTGGATAGGGAAAATGTTTTCTATGCTTCTAGGCGAGATGGAGTCAGACTGACCCAAAAGTTTTTGGTATTTGTTGAGAAGACTTCGAGTCGCTTTTCGGGTATTGGTAAAGTAGGCTAGCTCTTGAAATTGATAGCCAATATTATGGGAAACCAGATAGATGGCCACAAAACTCGCCGCATCTAAATAATTATAGTAGGTCATAAAGCCACCGATGACGATTGGTGTGACGGAGCAAAAGGCATCGATGCTATTGATCAAGAGACTGTTTAAAGTTCGTTGCTTTTCATAGTTAATTTCGGTATCTAGACTGGTTTGTAATTGCTTTTGATAGCGAGCAAAAAAGTAGTCTTGCCCCTGATAATGGCGAATTTGTTGGCTACCGCCAATAAAATTTGTCAAGCTTGCTAAGTAGTTTTGGTTAACAGTGGACCGCTTTTCAGAAAGTGAATCCAAACGCTTGGATCCGATAGCACTGCAGAGTACAGGAAAGGAGTAGAAGAGGATGAAAATCAAGCCCAGGTAAAAATTGCTCCACAGGGCATAGAGAATGGACACAGTTGTGAAGCCAAGAGAAGAAATGATGATAACCGTTGGCTCGATATAGCTTTCTTCTAGTTGCTTGACGTCGTTTTCTAGGTCAGACAAAATATCCTTTTCATCAATCTCATAACTGTTTAAAAATCGCTTGAAAATAGCACTCTTGATTCCATATTTGAAGTCAGTAATCAAACGGGCGTAGTAATAGCGTTTCCCAGCCAAACCTAGTAAGAGGATAAGATTACCAAGGATTCCTAGAATCAATACTTTCCAAAGAATGCCTAGCTCTTGATTGGTAAAACTAGCAACAATATTTTGAACAAGGGCTGGCGTGATAATCGCTTCCAGCCAAGTAATGGCAATAGAAAAGAAGTAAAGTACGAGGTGCTTCTTACTAACAAATCTTTTCAGCATAAAGAGTTGACCTCCTTATCGATATACATGTAATTAGTTTTAAAGTCATTATACTCCTTTTTATCAAATACTTCATATAAAAATGTAAATTTTGGGGGGATATACAATTAAATGAAAATATCGTAATGACACAGATTGAAACAAAAAGCGAACAAAACAGAATTTGTTGTTTCGATTCGCTTTTCGTATTATTATTATTATTATCATCTAGATTTTTCTTGTAGCTCTGATAACATTTAGTCTGAGCAGGTACACTAATAACTGATAGAATAAAATGTGTACTTTAGATTATTTCCAAGCGCCACTGGCATCTACATAGTAACCATCTGGTGTGTAGGTATTGTGAAGCATCTTACCAGTTGAATCAAGATAGTACCACTGACCGCCATCTTTGACCCAACCAGTCGTCATAGCACCTGAGTCTCTTAGGTAATACCAAGAGCCACTATCTTTGATCCAACCTGTCGCCATAGAACCTGAGTCTCTTAGGTAATACCAAGAGTGATTATCATATAGCCAGTCACTAGCAATCATAGCTCCTGATGATTTAAAGGCATACCAGTTGCCACCTTGATAGAACCAAGTTTGATTGAACATGACTCCTTTATCATTCATAAAGTACCAAGTTCCATTGTCCTTAACCCAAGCGTTCTGCACTAATTGACCTTGTTTTTGATAGTACCAGGTTTCATCGTCACTATTTTTTCGATTTAGCCAGCTTTCTGCTTTTACAATCGGATAAAGTGTTCTGAAGGCTCCTCCCCCCTTGTAGGAATGACTGATAACTCCTGGTTTTACAAGTTTCATACCACCAGACTCCTCTGCCCAAGCAAAAACTTTTTGACCATTGACAGTCTCTGGTAAGGTGGCAGTATAAGTCTTGGTTTGATAGTCCCATTTGGTATCAAGGTAGGTGTATTGATCATTAGATTCTTTAATATGGTAGTAGCCTCTCTTTCCACCGTCATGATATACATCATCAACCACTTTAGTGGACCAGGTCTTCACCTCATTTCCGCTCTTGGCCTCTACCTTGATATCTCCTCTATAGCCATAAGGTACATAGAAATTCAGGTAACGTCCTTCTTCACCGATATTGGATCTATCCACTTCTTGAGCTAGGAAATTGACAGTCTGGTCTTGACCATCTAAAGTAACTTTCCACTCGATTTTCTCAGTTGTTGGCAAATCCAAGGCTTTGATATCTATGTCATGGCCATTGTTAAATCGAAGAATTTTACCATCTTGATATTGAACACCACCCTTAATACGCCATACCTCTTGTAGCTCAAAAGCTTTGGCAGATTGAGGAAGAATAAACATAGCCAACCCTGCCAATGACAAACTAAATAGTGTGATTTTTTGTGATATTTTCATTTTATGAACTCCTTATTTTTTGAATAAAACAAATTGACTGTTTTTTGGATAAACTGATACATGTTGCTCTTCGTGAATTTGTGATGCAGCTTGAAGGACTAGAGGATAAGAGTATTGATACAGTTCCTCTAAAGTAATTTTTCCGTTAGTATTGGTGTCTGCCATAGGCGAAATCATTCTATTTTGAAGTGGATCCCAACCTGTACCCATTGCCCAGTATCTAGTGGCAAGACTACCTACTCCGACTAAACTATACGATTCTTCACCCATACAAGAGGCACATAGTACGAGGAATTTAGAATCAAGCATTTCGCCATTCTTGCTTGCTAGATCTCCTGTTGAAAATCCTGCCAAAAATGCTTGTTCATCAAATCTTTCTTCAGACTTGGAGGCAACCTTTTTGTCTGGCTTACCTACATTTATAATTTTTCCTGAATAGCAACAATCCAGCATAACCACAAACTTACCTTTATATTGTTTCAGTAGAGATGCCAATTCCCATCCTGAAAATGTCTGACCATCGCTACCAATGGCTATCGTTCCATCTTCTCCACCATGACAGGTAAGGTAAAGATAGTTCACATCGCTTTCGCTAGAAGATTTGAAAAGTTCTTCCATTTTTGCAATAATCTCGGACTTAGTTTTATCTGGGAAACGAACAACTTCACTAAAGTTTTGGTTACTAAATACCTTTTCCATAGCATTAACATCTTCGATAGGTACTGCTCTCGTTGATGTTTCACCAAGAACTAAAGCCCGACGATTAATCGTTTGTCTTGCTCCACTATCAGCAAAGAAATAGGTATCGTCCCCAATGTTTTGCCAACCTGTCTGCATAGCACCACTAGTAGATAGATAATATTCGTTTCCACCGATAGTCTGTAGGCCAGTTTGCATGACACCGCTAGTATTTAAATAATACCAGTTCCCAGATTCTTTAATCCAACCTGTCTTCATCCAACCTTCACTATCAAAATAGTACCAGGTGCCATTTATTTGTTCCCATCCATTTGTAGTATAAGAACCATCAGAATGTTTATACCACCAACGGCTACCAGACTTTATCCAACTTCCACTTGACTTACTATAAGTTGTTTGAGAGGATGATTCTTGAGCAGAAACTGGACTATTTACTGCTAGTGTTGACACTAGGCTCAGTAAAGCAACTGATGACAATAAAATTTTTTCATAATCATATTGTCCTTTCTGTTTTATTTTTGATATAATCATATCATAAATAAAAAAACAGGTTTTATTTTTTGCAGAAATGGAAGAGGAATAGTATGGAAAATTTTGGAGCAGTTTTAAAGGATATTCGTATTTCAAAAAATTTTCGTCTTAAAGATTTGGCTTGTGATAAGATTAGTGAATCAACTATTTCTCGTTTCGAAAATGGGATTACCAAATTATCTATTGATCATTTTTATATTCTGTTAAATCGTCTTGGGATCTCATTTTCGGAATTTGAAGAATTAGTTCATTGCTATTATTCCAAAAAAGAATGCTTTTTTGAAGAATTAGAACATGCTGTGAACTCTTCAGATATCATTTTGTTACAAGAACTAATAAAGAAAATAGAGCTAAAACAAAAGCAGGAGAAAAGTTTATGCAATTATCACATAAAATTGATTGCTGAACAACAGATTAATCGGCTTGCAAACCTTCCTTACAATGCATCTAAATGTAATGAGCTAATCAAGTATTTGCTTTCTGTAGATAATTGGATGGAGTATGAACTGAAAATTTTCTATAATTCGGTGTTTTTTATGAATACTAAAACCATTAGCTTACTATATAGAGTGGTAATCAAGAAAACACGACATTTTTTAAAAACAGACATGGGAACACATAGAGTAATTCCTTTATATTTATTTAATTTAGAATTATTATTAAAAAATAATTTGTTAGATAGCGCTCAATTTTTTATAGATGATTTAGAAAATTTACTGACCAGACAAGGATATTATTTTGAAAAGACTTATTTGCTTTTTTTAAAAGGTATTTATCTCATAAAAACGAATCAAGTAGAGTTAGGTAAAAAAGAATGTTCCAAAGCTATGAAAATATGTAAGGAATATAATGATAGTGTCACAATAGAGAAATTAAACAAGACCTTTAAATCAGATTTTGTTATTTATACTCAATGAAAATCAAAGAGCAAACTAGGAAGCTAGCCGCAGGTTGCTCAAAACAGTGTTTTGAGGTTGTAGATAGAACTGACGAAGTCAGTAACATATATACGGCAAGGTGAAGCTGACGTAGTTTAAATTTGATTTTCGAAGAGTATTAATTGGTTAGAAGGATTCGTTTGTAAGATAAAGTTAGACAGAAAATGAGATAAAAGAAAAAGGATAGCCTCTCTGCGATGAGATGTTATCCTTTTTGATTATGAAACTATTGCAAATTAACCTTGTTTTTCAAGATATAGTAGATTCCGAGGTAGTAGATAGCTATGAAAATGAGTTCCTCGATAATGGATGTACTTGCTCCCATATAGAAATTATCATTAAATCCTGCAAGTGAATTGACATAGAAGTTAGTACTGGTATTGAAGAAAACTCCAATAAATCCTATGACGATTTGGATCCCAATGTAGGCTGCAACAGCGAGTGCGGTACGGTATTCATTGAACAGTTGTCCAATGGAAATGGCTAAGTAAATGCAGAGGATTCCAGAAATAGTATTTAGTAGGAAGGATAACCCCACAAGAGAGAGTTTAGGGAGGTATGTTCCTACAAGTGGGAACCAGTCATAATGTGACATCCAATCTGGAACCGTTATAGTCACAATAAGAAAAGCACTTAGAGCCAGTACAGCCGAGCTAAGTATAGACCAGATGAAGGCTCCGACTAATTTAGCTGTGATGATATAGTGCTCAGAAACTGGCAAGGTCAAAGTCAGATAGCCTTGGCGGTCATAGACACTACCTTTGAAGCGTTTGATAATCAAGAAAATGGTTGAAATCCAAAGTGTAATTATCAAGCCACCAAAGACGAGAGCCAGAAAGATAAATAGGAAAGGTTGGCTATCTTTGAAAGATATATAATTATAGTAGTGTCCTTGCATTCCCAGGGGGACGGAAAGGATGAGCACGGATGCGTAGAGGGCTAAATACCACTTGTTAACATTTTTAAATTCGTAGCGAACTAAATTCCAAAACATAATAATCTCCTTTGCTTAGGCCTTAAATTCCTGACGGAAGAGTTGGTCAATGGATTCACCTGACTCATAGCGAATGTCATCTACATTACCTTGACGGACGACTTTTCCATCTTTGAGGAAGACAATTTCATCCAAGATTGGCTCGATATCAGAAATCAAGTGGGTAGAAATCAAAACAGTAGAAGTTGGGGAGTAGTTGTTGATAATGGTATTGAGGATATACTCACGAGCTGCTGGGTCTACCCCACCAATGGGTTCGTCCAGAACGTAGAGACGAGCATCACGGCTCATAACCAAAATCAGTTGTACCTTTTCTTTGTTACCTTTTGATAGTTTCTTGAGACGACTATTTTCATCAATTCCCAAGTCTGCAAGTAGATGATGGGCGCGTTCAAGATTGAAATCTTTATAGAAGGTCTTGAAGTAGGTTAGGGCTTCTTTGACCTTCATTTGCTCATTGAGATAGGTCGTATCAGGCAAATAAGCCACGATGGCCTTGGTTGCTGGGCTTGGGTCCATGTCGTTGATAAGGACACGTCCTTGATCTGGTTGTAAGAGGCCATTGATTAGTTTAATCAGGGTTGTTTTTCCTGAGCCGTTTGGCCCAAGGAGACCAACAATTTTTCCAGCTGGGATGTCAAGGGAAACATTTTCAAGGGCTGGGGTTGCTCCATAAGATTTGGATACATTTTCAAATGCTAGTAATGACATAGGCTTAAACTCCTTTAATATAATCACTGACTACGCCTGGTAGTTCTTCTTTTTCATAGCCAAAATGGGTCATGGAGGAAACGAAGTGTTCCAATTCTTCTTCTGATAATTGTTTGCGCGATTGGGCGATTAGCTCCTTATCCTCAGTCACAAATCGTCCAGTTGTTCGCTTGCTGTAGACAAATCCTTCTCGTTCAAGGTCTGACAAGGCTCTTTGGATGGTGTTTGGATTGACACCGGCCTCGCTAGCCAGCTCTCGCACGGTTGGAAGTTGTTGATTGGGTTCCAGTGTATGGGAAACAATCTGAAGCTTGATTTTCTCCATAATCTGTAAATAAATGGGTTTTTTATTGTCAAATGTCCAGGACATCTTGGTCTCCTTTCTCCTATCCTTTTGTATTAATTAAATGATACAACAAAACAAAAAACTTGTCAAGCAAAAAGAAGAATTGTTTTGGGAATCGTTTAAAAAATGGTATAATGAAAAGAAAACGATAAGGAGGGAAAGGATGCGTTGTCCAAAATGTGGGGCTACCAAGTCAAGTGTTATCGATAGTCGCCAAGCAGAAGAAGGGAACACCATTCGTAGAAGACGTGAGTGCGATGAATGCCAACACCGTTTTACAACCTACGAACGAGTAGAAGAAAGAACCTTAGTGGTTGTTAAAAAAGATGGCACACGGGAACAATTCTCCAGAGATAAAATATTTAATGGAATTATCCGCTCAGCCCAGAAACGCCCTGTGTCAAGTGATGAAATCAACATGGTAGTCAATCGTATCGAACAGAAACTCCGTGGTCGAAATGAAAATGAAATTCAAAGTGAGGACATTGGTTCACTCGTCATGGAGGAGTTGGCTGAACTGGACGAGATTACTTATGTACGTTTTGCCAGTGTCTATCGTAGTTTTAAGGATGTCAGTGAACTAGAGAGCTTGCTCCAACAAATTACCCAGTCCTCTAAAAAGAAAAAGGAAAGATAAATGAAGCCAATTGACCGTTTTTCTTATTTAAAGAATAATCGGGTGTCGCAAGATACCTCATCTCTGGTACAGTGCTACCTCCCGATTATCGGTCAGGAGGCACTGAGCCTTTATCTTTATACGATTAGTTTTTGGGATAATGGCAGAAAGGAATACCTCTTTTCAAGCATTCTAAACCATCTCAACTTTGGGATGGATAGATTGATAAAATCCCTGAAAATCCTATCTGCTTTCAATCTCTTAACCCTTTATCAAAAGGGGGATACCTATCAGCTAGCCCTCCATGCTCCTCTTTCAAGTCAAGATTTCTTGGAGCATCCTGTTTATCGCAGACTTTTGGAGAAAAAGATTGGCGATGCAGCTGTGGAGGATTTGAAAGTTAAGAGTGCTGAGGGAGAAGAAATACCTGTCTCACTCAATCAAGTCTTTCCAGATTTGGCAGAACTGGGAAGTCAAGAAGACCTTGGTCTCAAGAAGAAAGTGGCCAACGATTTTGACTTAGACCATTTTCGTCAGCTTATGGCTCGAGATGGGCTTCGCTTTGCGGATGAGCAGTCCGATGTCTTAAACCTCTTTGCCATTGCCGAAGAAAAGAAATGGACTTGGTTTGAAACTTATCAATTGGCCAAGTCAACAGCTGTTTCCCAGGTTATTTCAACCAAACGTATGCGGGAAAAAATTGCTCAAAAACCTGTTTCCTCTGATTTTAGTCCTAAGGAAGCAACCATTATCAAAGAGGCTAAAAGCAAAACTGCCCTGCAGTTCTTAGCAGAAATCAAGCAAACTCGTAAGGCAAGTATTACCCAAACAGAAAGAGACCTCTTGCAACAGATGGCTGGCTTGGGCTTGCTGGATGAAGTCATCAATATTATTCTCTTGTTGACCTTTAATAAGGTAGATTCGGCAAATATCAATGAGAAATATGCCATGAAGGTAGCCAATGACTACGCCTATCAAAAGATTCATTCGGCAGAAGAGGCAGTTCTTCGGATCCGTGAGCGAGGGCAGAAAAGTCAGGCTCAAAAAAGCAGTAACCACAGTCCTGCCAAGTCCAATGTACCTAAGTGGAGCAATCCAGATTATAAGAATGAAACCAGCGAGGAAACTCGTCTGGAACTAGAACGTAAGAAACAAGAACTATTAGCTCGATTAGAAAAAGGAGGAGATTAGATGGAAAGTGTCGGAGACGTACTCAAACGTCAACCTAGCCGTTTTCATTATCAAGATTTGATTCAGAAAATCATGAAGGACCCTGATGTTGTGGCCTTTATCCAGCAAGAATCCTTGACTCCAGAGGAATTGAATCGCAGTATCTCCAAGTTTAATCAGTACATCACCGAGCGTGACAAGTTTCTCCGTGGGGATACGGATTATATTGCCAAAGGCTACAAGCCGATTTTGGTTATGAATCATGGTTATGCGGACGTTTCTTATGAAGAAACTCCTGAACTAATCGCGGCTGAAAAAGAAGCGGCTATTAAGAACCGTCTTAAGTTAATCAATCTGCCAGCCAGTCTCAAGAAAGCTAGTTTAGCTCAAGTTGACTTGGATGATTTGGGTCGCTTGCCAGTTTTTGAAAAGCTATTAGCCTTCGTGGAGCAATATCCAGTTATTCGAAAAGGTCTTTACCTATATGGAGACTTTGGTGTGGGTAAAAGTTTCATGGTGGCTGCCCTAGCCCATGATTTGTCAGAAAAACGTGGTGTTTCATCCACTCTCCTTCACTATCCTAGCTTTGTCATCGATGTCAAAAATGCTATCGGTGATGGTAATGTTAAGACCTTGGTGGATGAGATTAAGCTTTCTGAAGTCCTGATTTTAGATGACATTGGTGCCGAGCAATCAACAGCTTGGGTACGTGATGAAATCCTGCAAGTCATTCTTCAATATCGGATGCA
This sequence comes from uncultured Streptococcus sp., assembly GCF_963521865.1. Classification (GTDB taxonomy): domain Bacteria; phylum Bacillota; class Bacilli; order Lactobacillales; family Streptococcaceae; genus Streptococcus. The sequence goes on along the minus strand of NZ_CAUQWY010000005.1, from coordinate 27,156 downwards.
GGAAAATTTACCGACCTTTTTCACCTCCAACTTCAACTTTGAAGAATTGGAGCAGCATTTCGCTAAAGGGAAGCATGGAAATGACGAAACCTGGGAAGCCAGACGCGTCATGGAACGCATCCGTTATTTGGCTGAGGAGACTCGTTTAGAAGGAGTAAACCGTCGATGACAGAAACAATCAAATTAATGAAGGCTCACACTTCAGTGCGCAGATTTAAGGAGCAAGCCCTTCCTCAGGAAGACTTGACCGAAATCCTGACAGTAGCCCAAATGGCCTCGTCTTGGAAGAATTTTCAATCCTACTCTGTGATTGTAATACGAAGTCAAGAGAAGAAAGATGCCTTGTATGAATTGGTACCTCAAGAAGCTATTCGCCAGTCTGCTGTTTTCCTTCTCTTTGTCGGAGATTTGAACCGAGCGGAAAAGGGAGCCCAGCTTCATACTGACAATTTCCAACCTCAAGGTGTAGAAGGTCTCTTGATTAGTTCAGTCGATGCGGCTCTTGCTGGTCAAAATGCCTTGCTGGCAGCTGAAAGCTTGGGCTATGGTGGTGTGATTATCGGTTTGGTGCGTTACAAGTCAGAAGAAGTGGCAGAGCTTTTTAACCTGCCTGACTACACCTATCCTGTCTTTGGGATGGCACTAGGAATACCAAATGAAGAACATGAAGTCAAACCTCGCTTGCCATTGAATCAAGTGGTGTTTGAGGAAGAATACCAAGAACAGTCAACTGAGGCAATCGAAGCTTATGACCGTGTACAGGCTGACTATGCTGGGGCGCGTGCGACCACAAGCTGGAGTCAGCGCCTAGCAGAACAGTTTGGTCAAGCTGAACCAAGCTCAACTAGAAAAAATCTTGAACAGAAGAAGTTATTGTAGAAAGTGAGAAATTATGGCCCTACCAACTATTGCCATTGTAGGACGTCCCAATGTTGGGAAATCAACCCTATTTAATCGGATCGCTGGTGAGCGAATCTCCATTGTAGAAGATGTCGAAGGAGTGACACGTGACCGTATCTATGCAACGGGTGAGTGGCTCAATCGTTCCTTTAGCATGATTGATACAGGAGGAATCGATGATGTCGATGCTCCTTTCATGGAACAAATCAAGCACCAGGCAGAAATTGCCATGGAAGAAGCCGATGTTATCGTCTTTGTCGTGTCTGGTAAGGAAGGAATTACCGATGCAGACGAATACGTAGCCCGTAAACTTTATAAGACCCATAAACCAGTTATCCTCGCAGTTAACAAGGTGGACAACCCTGAGATGCGAAATGATATCTATGATTTCTATGCTCTCGGTTTGGGTGAACCATTGCCTATCTCATCTGTCCATGGTATCGGTACAGGGGATGTGCTAGATGCCATCGTGGAAAATCTTCCAAATGAATATGAGGAAGAAAACCCAGATGTCATTAAGTTTAGTCTGATTGGTCGTCCCAACGTCGGAAAATCAAGCTTGATTAACGCTATTTTGGGGGAAGACCGTGTCATTGCTAGTCCTGTTGCTGGAACAACGCGTGACGCCATTGATACCCACTTTACAGATACAGATGGTCAAGAGTTTACCATGATTGATACGGCTGGTATGCGTAAGTCTGGTAAGGTTTATGAAAATACCGAGAAATATTCTGTCATGCGTGCCATGCGTGCTATTGACCGTTCAGATGTGGTCTTGATGGTCATCAATGCGGAAGAAGGTATCCGTGAATACGACAAGCGTATCGCAGGATTTGCCCATGAAGCTGGTAAAGGGATGATTATCGTGGTCAACAAGTGGGATACACTTGAAAAAGACAACCACACTATGAAAAACTGGGAAGAAGATATCCGTGAGCAGTTCCAATACCTGCCTTACGCACCGATTATCTTTGTATCAGCCTTGACTAAGCAACGTCTCCACAAACTTCCTGAGATGATCAAGCAAATCAGTGAAAGTCAAAATACACGTATTCCATCAGCTGTCTTGAACGATGTGATTATGGATGCTATTGCCATTAACCCAACACCTACAGACAAAGGGAAACGCCTTAAGATTTTCTATGCGACCCAAGTGGCAACCAAACCACCAACCTTTGTTATCTTTGTCAATGAAGAAGAGCTCATGCACTTTTCTTACCTGCGTTTCTTGGAAAATCAAATCCGCAAGGCCTTTGTCTTTGAAGGAACACCAATCCATCTCATCGCAAGAAAACGTAAATAAAAAAGTAGAATCTGGAATGACATTTCCAGATTTTTTTGATAGAATGAAGTTGAAGAAAACGCTATCAAAAAAGAGGTGTCGATGATGGAACATTTGTTTAAATTCTTACTTTTAGCACCGTACTTTTATTTTGATAACTGGATTGAAAAGGCCAACAGAAATAGTAAATTTTTCCCGATTTTTTACTATTTTTACTGGGTTTACATTCCCCTCTATGCTCTTTTTAGCCTAGCTTGGACAGTTGTTTCAGTTCTGTTTTTCAATATCGTCTTGAGAAATTTGACAGATATCAAGTTATGGGGCATTTGGTTTCTTTTTATTCTGCTAGCTATTGGTCTGAATAGGTTAACTTATTCCTGTTTCAAAAAAATGCTTCGCTTGAGACGAGAACTAGGGAAGTCAAAAGGTGGAAGGCATTGATTTATATTGGTAATAACATTTACATTTAATAGAACGAAACTAAAGAAAACAATTTTAAAGAGGAGGTGTCGCTGATGGAACATTTGTTTAAATTCTTGCTCATATTTCCCTGTATTTACTTTTTCAGCTGGATTGACAAGGATAATAGAGATAGTAAATTTTTCCCAATTTTTTACTATTTTTACTGGATTTACATCCCCCTCTATGCTCTTTTTAGCCTTGCTTGGACAGTTTTTTCAGTCCTGCTTTTCAATATCGTCTTGAGAAATGTGGCAGATATCAAGCTTTGGGGCATTTGGCTATTATTACTATTTATTGCTTTTGCTAGTGACTGGTTAGACTATATCTGTTTCAAAAAAATGTTTCGCTTGAGACGGGAGCTAGGGAAGTCTAAAGCGGGGAGACATTGATTTATATGGTTTTTGTTGATAGGAGGTAGCTTATGACACGTCTAAAATCATTTATTACACGCTATTCCAAAGTCTATATTGGTTTAGTTCTGTTGATCTGGATTGCTTTCTTCTTTCTTCCTTGGGGCAGTCCGATTCTGGGGGGAAAGATTGACCTCTTCAGCATGCAGAAAGTTTTACTAGTTTTTGGAATTCTGTCGATTTTGATGGCCTTGCTGTCCAAGAAAGTCAGTCTCTTTGTTTTTGGACTTATCTGTTGTCTTTCTTTTTGGATTAACCTATTTATCCTATTTGCCATTTTGCCAATTTTTGGCAATTAAAGCATCATAAAAGTCAGAGAGGTTAGCTTGGAAACTAGCCTCTTTTTCCTTTTCAAAATGGGGATTCTTCCTTGAAAATAATCAGTAATTGTGCTAAAATTAAAAGAACATTCTAAAATATTCGGAATTTAAAGTAAGGAAAAACATGGCTAATATTTTAAAAACAATTATCGAAAATGATAAAGGAGAAATCCGTCGTCTGGAAAAGATGGCTGATAAGGTTTTCAAATATGAAGACCAAATGGCTGCTTTGACAGATGACCAACTAAAAGCAAAAACAGTTGAATTTAAAGAACGTTATCAAAATGGAGAATCACTGGATTCATTGCTTTATGAAGCATTTGCAGTTGTCCGTGAAGGTGCCAAACGTGTCCTAGGGCTCTTCCCTTATAAGGTACAGGTTATGGGTGGAATCGTTCTTCACCATGGTGACGTGCCAGAGATGCGTACAGGGGAAGGGAAAACCTTGACTGCGACTATGCCAGTATACCTCAATGCCCTTTCAGGCAAAGGGGTTCACGTAGTTACGGTCAATGAATACCTGTCAGAACGTGACGCGACTGAGATGGGTGAATTGTACTCATGGCTTGGTTTGTCAGTAGGGATTAACTTGGCTGCCAAATCTCCAATGGAGAAAAAAGAAGCCTATGAGTGTGATATTACCTACTCAACCAACTCAGAAATCGGATTTGATTACCTACGTGATAACATGGTCGTTCGTGCTGAAAACATGGTACAACGCCCGCTCAACTATGCCTTGGTCGATGAGGTTGACTCAATCTTGATTGACGAGGCGCGTACACCTTTGATCGTATCAGGTGCTAACGCTGTTGAAACCAGTCAGCTATACCACATGGCAGACCACTATGTAAAATCTTTGGACAAAGACGACTACATCATTGATGTGCAATCTAAGACTATTGGTTTGTCTGATTCAGGGATTGACAAGGCTGAAAGCTACTTTAAACTTGAAAACCTCTATGACATCGAAAACGTAGCTCTTACTCACTTTATCGATAACGCCCTTCGTGCCAACTACATCATGCTTCTTGATATTGACTATGTGGTGAGCGAAGAGCAAGAAATCTTGATTGTCGACCAATTTACAGGTCGTACCATGGAAGGTCGTCGTTATTCTGATGGATTGCACCAAGCTATTGAAGCCAAAGAAGGTGTGCCAATTCAGGATGAAACCAAGACATCTGCCTCAATCACTTACCAAAACCTTTTCCGTATGTACAAGAAATTGTCTGGTATGACGGGTACAGGTAAGACCGAGGAAGAAGAATTCCGTGAAATTTACAACATTCGTGTTATTCCAATCCCAACAAACCGTCCTGTGCAACGTATTGACCACTCAGACCTTCTTTATGCAAGTATCGAGGCTAAGTTTAAGGCGGTTGTCGAAGACGTTAAGGCTCGTTACCAAAAAGGTCAACCTGTCTTGGTTGGTACAGTAGCGGTTGAAACTAGTGACTACATTTCTAAGAAATTGGTCGCAGCTGGTGTTCCTCACGAAGTCTTGAACGCCAAAAACCACTATAAAGAAGCCCAAATCATTATGAATGCTGGCCAACGTGGTGCTGTTACCATCGCAACTAACATGGCCGGTCGTGGTACCGACATCAAGCTTGGTGAAGGGGTTCGCGAATTAGGTGGACTTTGTGTGATTGGTACAGAACGTCATGAAAGTCGTCGTATCGATAATCAGCTTCGTGGACGTTCAGGTCGTCAAGGAGACCCAGGTGAGTCACAATTCTACCTTTCTCTTGAAGATGACTTGATGAAACGTTTTGGTTCTGAACGCTTGAAGGGAATCTTTGAACGCTTGAACATGTCTGAAGAGGCGATTGAGTCTCGTATGTTGACACGTCAGGTTGAGGCAGCGCAAAAACGTGTTGAAGGAAATAACTACGATACCCGTAAACAAGTCCTTCAGTACGACGATGTCATGCGTGAACAACGTGAGATTATCTATGCTCAACGTTACGACGTTATCACTGCAGATCGTGACTTGGCACCTGAAATTCACTCTATGATCAAACGCACGATTGGTCGTGTCGTTGATGGTCATGCGCGTTCAAAACAAGATGAAAAACTAGAAGCAATTTTGAACTTCGCTAAGTATAATTTGCTTCCAGAAGATTCTATTACGATGGAAGACTTGTCAGGCTTGTCTGATAAGGCCATCAAGGAAGAGCTCTTCCAACGTGCCTTGCAAGTTTACGATAGTCAGGTTTCAAAACTACGCGATGAAGAAGCAGTTAAAGAATTCCAAAAAGTTTTGATTCTACGAGTGGTAGATAACAAGTGGACAGATCATATCGATGCCCTTGATCAATTGCGTAACGCGGTTGGACTTCGTGGCTATGCTCAGAACAATCCTGTTGTTGAGTATCAGGCAGAAGGATTCCGTATGTTTAATGACATGATTGGTTCGATTGAGTTTGATGTGACACGTTTGATGATGAAAGCACAAATTCATGAACAAGAAAGACCACAAGCAGAACACCATATCAGTACAACAGCGACTCGCAATATCGCTGCCCACCAAGCAAATATGCCTGAAGATTTGGATTTGAGCCAGATTGGACGGAATGAACTTTGCCCATGTGGTTCTGGTAAGAAGTTTAAAAACTGTCACGGAAAAAGACAATAAAATGAGATAGTTTAGAGGCGGATACCTTGTGAAAAGTAAATTTTTACTTGGTATCCGTTTGCTTTATAAGGAGATGAGTTATGGTATTTACAGCAAAAAGTCCTAAAATTAATATTGAAGAAGTTCGTGCCTTATCAAAATTGGAAGGCCAAGCTTTGGAGAGAAAATCACAGCGCGATCAAGAGCTAGAAGCCATTATACGTGGAGAAGACCAGCGAATTCTCTTGGTAATCGGGCCGTGCTCATCTGACAATGAAGAAGCTGTCCTTGAGTACGCTAAGCGTTTGGCAGTCCTACAAGAAGAAGTAGCAGACCGTATCTTTATGGTTATGCGTGTTTATACTGCCAAACCCCGTACCAACGGAGATGGCTATAAGGGATTGATTCACCAGCCTAACACGGCAGAAGCACCTAGTCTTATCAACGGAATCAAAGCAGTTCGCCATCTTCACTATCGTGTCATTACGGAATCAGGTATGACGACAGCTGACGAAATGCTTTATCCTGAAAATCTTCCGCTAGTGGATGATTTGATTTCTTACATGGCGGTTGGTGCTCGTTCAGTTGAAGACCAGCAACACCGCTTTGTGGCAAGTGGAGCAGATTTTGCGACTGGTTTTAAAAATCCAACTTCAGGAAATCTCAATGTCATGTTTAATGGGATTTATGCTGCTCAAAACAAACAAAGTTTCCTTTTCCTAGGAAAAGAAGTGGAAACAACTGGGAACCCGCTTTCGCATGCCATTCTTCGTGGAGCGACCAATGAGTATGGTAAGAATATTCCTAACTACTACTATGATAATTTGATGGATACCATTGCCCAGTATGAGAAGATGGGCTTGGAAAATCCTTTTATCATCGTCGATACCAATCATGACAACTCTGGTAAGCAATACATGGATCAGATTCGAATTGTCCGCCAGACCTTAATTAACCGTGATTGGAATGAAAAAATCAAGCAGTACGTTCGTGGCTTTATGATTGAGTCTTATCTAGAAGACGGCCGTCAAAACGAACCAGAAGTATTTGGCAAGTCTATCACAGACCCTTGTCTTGGCTGGGAAAATACGGAAGCCCTTGTCAGAGAAATCTACCAAACGCTAGGAGAATAAGATGGCATTTATTGAAAAAGGTCAAGAAATCGATATTGAAGCAATCAAGGCAGAAACCCAATTGTCTGCGGAAGCCTTGAGACTAAAGGAGCGTCGTGATAGAGAATTGGCAGACATCATTTCAGGAGAAGATGACCGTATCCTTTTGGTGATTGGTCCTTGCTCGTCTGACAATGAAGAGGCTGTCTTGGAATATGCTCGCCGTTTATCAGCCTTGCAAAAGAAGGTGGCGGACAAGATTTTCATGGTTATGCGTGTTTATACAGCTAAACCACGCACCAACGGAGACGGCTATAAAGGTTTGGTTCACCAACCAGATACCTCTAAGGCTCCAAGTCTGATTAACGGTTTGCAGGCTGTGCGCCAGTTGCACTACCGCGTGATTACAGAGACTGGTTTGACAACGGCAGACGAGATGCTTTATCCGTCAAATCTGGTCTTGGTAGATGATTTGGTCAGCTACCATGCTGTAGGGGCTCGTTCTGTGGAAGATCAAGAGCATCGCTTTGTGGCCTCAGGGATTGATGCACCAGTGGGGATGAAAAATCCAACCTCTGGAAATCTAGGTGTCATGTTTAATGGCATCTATGCCGCTCAGAACAAACAGACCTTCCTCTTCCATGGTCAAGAAGTTGAGACTTCAGGAAATCCCTTGGCTCACGTTATCCTTCGTGGCGCAGTTAATGAATATGGGAAAAATGAGCCTAACTTTTACTACGAAACTTTGCTAAATGCCATTGAACGCTATGAAACCATGGGACTTGAAAATCCCTTTATCCTCATTGATACCAACCATGATAACTCAGGCAAGCAATATATGGAGCAGATTCGAATTGTTCGCCAGACCTTGCAAAATCGTGATTGGAATGAGAAAATCAAAAAGACGGTTCGAGGCTTTATGATTGAATCTTACCTAGCAGATGGTCGTCAAAATCAACCAGAGGTCTTTGGTTGCTCTATTACCGATCCTTGCCTAGGTTGGGAAAATACAGAGGCTCTGGTAGAAGAGATTTATGCTACCTTGACAAAATAAGTGAAAAGGATGGAGTTGGGGAATCTCAACTCCTTTTGATGAGAATGATAGTTGGACACGGAATTGACATCGAAGAATTGGCTTCGATAGAAAGCGCAGTTACACGACATGAAGGATTTGCTAAGCGCGTGCTGACCGCTAAGGAAATGGAACGGTTTAACAGTCTTAAAGGGCGCAGACAAATCGAATATTTGGCTGGTCGCTGGTCGGCTAAAGAAGCCTTTTCCAAGGCCATGGGAACTGGTATTGGCAAGCTCGGTTTTCAAGATTTGGAAGTCTTGAACAATGAGCGCGGGGCGCCTTATTTTAGTCAGGCACCATTTTCAGGAAAAATTTGGCTGTCTATCAGCCACACAGATCAGTTTGTGACAGCCAGTGTCATTTTGGAGGAAAATCATGAAAGCTAGTCCACATAGACCAACCAAGGCTCTAATTCATCTGGGAGCTATTCGACAAAATATTCAGCAAATGGGGGCTCATATCCCTCAAGAAACGCTCAAGTGGGCGGTGGTCAAGGCCAATGCCTATGGGCATGGGGCTGTTGCTGTTGCGACGGCTATTCAAGATGATGTTGATGGTTTTTGCGTTTCCAATATTGATGAGGCCATTGAACTCAGACAAGCTGGACTCAGCAAGCCAATCCTTATTTTAGGAGTTTCTGACATCGAAGCTGTTGCTCTAGCTAAAGAATACGACATCACCTTGACAGTAGCTGGGCTGGAGTGGATCCAAGCACTCTTAGTTAAGGAAGCAGACCTAGCTGGATTGACAGTCCACCTCAAGATTGATTCAGGGATGGGACGGATTGGATTTAGAGATGCCAGTGAGGCTGATCAGGCTCAAGACTTGCTCAAGCAACATGGTGCTCGCGTTGAAGGGATTTTTACCCACTTTGCGACTGCGGATGAGGAATCAGATATCTACTTTAATGAGCAGTTAGAACGGTTTAAAACTATTTTGGCCAGTATGAGAGGTCTTCCAAACTTGGTTCATGCCAGCAACTCGGCAACGACTCTTTGGCATGCAGAGACTATTTTTAACGCAGTTCGTATGGGAGACGCTATGTATGGTCTTAACCCAAGTGGAGAGATCTTGGACTTGCCTTATGACTTGAAACCAGCCTTGACCTTGGAGTCCGCTCTAGTCCATGTCAAGACAGTTCCAGCTGGAGCTTGCATGGGCTACGGAGCCACCTATCAGGCAGATAGCGAGCAAGTCATCGCGACTGTGCCAATCGGCTATGCGGATGGTTGGACACGTGACATGCAGAATTTTTCTGTCTTGGTAGATGGCCAAGCTTGCCCAATCGTCGGCAGGGTTTCTATGGACCAAATCACCATTCGTCTGCCTAAGCTTTATCCCTTAGGAACAAAGGTAACCTTAATTGGTTCTAACGGGGACAAGAAAATTACAGCTACTCAGGTAGCGACCTACCGTGGGACTATTAACTACGAGGTGGCTTGTCTCCTTAGCGACCGTATTCCGAGAGAATATGATTAGAAAAGAAAGGAGTGGAGCATGAATCTACATCAACCCTTGCATGTCTTACCTGGTGTGGGACCAAAGTCAGCAGAAAAATACGCCAAACTAGGAATTGAAAATTTGCAAGACCTCTTGCTCTACTTTCCTTTCCGTTATGAAGATTTCAAGACCAAGCAAGTATTGGAACTAGAAGACGGGGAGAAGGCAGTCCTATCTGGTCAAGTCGTGACTCCTGCCAGTGTCCAGTATTATGGTTTCAAGCGCAATCGCCTGCGCTTTAGCCTCAAGCAGGGAGAAGTCGTTTTTGCGGTGAATTTCTTTAACCAGCCCTATCTAGCAGACAAGATAGAGTTGGGAGCAACTCTTGCCGTCTTTGGAAAATGGGACCGTGCCAAGGCTAGTCTGACAGGTATGAAGGTCCTAGCTCAGGTGGAAGATGACCTCCAACCTGTCTATCGTCTGGCTCAGGGAATCAGTCAGGCCAGTCTGGTCAAGGTCATCAAGACGGCCTTTGATCAGGGCCTGGACCTCTTGATTGAGGAAAATCTGCCCCAGTCCTTGCTGGACAAATACAAACTCATGTCCCGTTGTCAGGCAGTTCGTGCTATGCATTTCCCCAAGGATTTGGCAGAATACAAGCAAGCCCTTCGCCGTATCAAGTTTGAGGAACTCTTTTATTTCCAAATGCAATTGCAGACCCTCAAGTCTGAAAATAGAGTTCAGGGAAGCGGTTTGGTTCTGAATTGGTCTCAGGAAAAAGTGACGGCTGTTAAAGAAAGTCTGCCTTTTGCCCTGACCCCAGCTCAGGAAAAGAGTTTGCAGGAAATTTTAACTGACATGAAGTCGGATCACCACATGAATCGTCTCCTACAAGGGGATGTGGGGAGCGGAAAAACGGTGGTCGCTGGCTTGGCCATGTTTGCGGCGGTGACAGCTGGCTATCAGTCCGCCCTCATGGTACCGACAGAAATCCTTGCAGAGCAACATTTTGAGAGTTTACAGAACCTTTTTCCAGACTTGAAACTGGCTCTCTTGACAGGTTCCTTGAAAGCTGCAGAAAAGAGAGAAGTCTTGGAGACTATTGCCAAGGGTGAGGCTGATTTGATTATCGGAACTCATGCCCTGATTCAGGATGGGGTGGATTATGCTCGCCTTGGCTTGATTATTATTGATGAGCAGCACCGTTTTGGTGTGGGGCAAAGGCGGATTTTACGGGAAAAAGGGGACAATCCAGATGTTCTCATGATGACAGCGACTCCCATACCAAGAACCTTGGCCATCACAGCCTTTGGAGATATGGATGTTTCCATTATCGACCAGATGCCAGCAGGACGGAAGCCTATTGTGACACGCTGGATTAAGCATGAGCAACTAGCTCAGGTCTTAACTTGGTTAGAGGGAGAAATCCAAAAAGGTTCTCAAGCCTATGTCATCTCTCCCTTGATTGAAGAATCGGAAGCTCTGGATTTGAAAAATGCCATTGCCTTATCAGAAGAGCTGACGGCTCATTTTGCTGGTAAGGCAGAGGTGGCTCTTTTACATGGTAAAATGAAGAGTGACGAAAAAGACCAGATTATGCAGGAGTTCAAAGAGAGAAAGACGGATATTCTGGTTTCGACAACGGTTATCGAGGTCGGGGTTAATGTTCCCAATGCGACCGTTATGATTATCATGGATGCCGATCGCTTCGGGCTCAGCCAGCTTCACCAGCTCAGAGGTCGTGTCGGTCGGGGGGACAAGCAGTCCTATGCTGTTCTCGTTGCCAATCCCAAGACGGATTCTGGGAAAGACCGCATGCGCATCATGACAGAAACCACCAATGGATTTGTCCTTGCGGAAGAAGATTTGAAAATGCGGGGTTCGGGTGAGATTTTTGGAACCAGACAGTCAGGACTTCCAGAGTTCCAAGTAGCTGATATTATCGAAGATTTTCCGATTTTAGAAGAAGCCAGAAAGGTTGCTAGCTACATTAGTTCGATAGAAGGCTGGCAAGAGGATCCAGAGTGGCGCATGATTGCTCTCCATTTGGAAAAGAAAGAACATCTAGATTAAGCTTTCTCTAAGGAAATCTTATACTCAATGAAAATCAAAGAGCAAATTAGGAAGCTAGCCACAGGCTGCTCAAAACAGTGTTTTGAGGTTGTGGATAGAACTGACGAAGTCAGTAACCATACCTACGGTAAGGCGACGCTGACGTGGTTTGAAGAGATTTTCGAAGAGTATTAAGCTAGCTTTCAGGTTTGACCCTTATACTAGAGTCATCAAAAAGAAACGAGGACTCTCAGATGACAGTAACGATTAAAGTAAATTACCAAACCACTTTCCAAAAGAAAGAAGCCAAAAACTAATATAAATAGAAGGAAGAAGGAGCGAAATGCTCTTTTTTCGTTTCTAAAACTACTTTCAGTCCATCATCTAAAAAATAAAGAATCTAAAACCACTTTCTATTTGTTTTTCTTTATTGCGTTGATTTCTTATATGTGCTACAGTTGTGATAGCGATTACAAAAAACAAAAGGAGTATGTTATGAAAAATCCAGCTTTGTTAGAAGAAATCAAGACTTATAGAGGACGGGACGAGGTTCCAGAAGACTTTGATGCTTTCTGGGATGAGGAAGTGAAAAAAGTTTCAACTCTTCCAGCCTACCAGTTGGAGGAAAGAGATTTCCATATTCCTCAAGTCAAGTGCTATGAATTAACCTTTGAAGGAACCAATGAAGGTAAGGTCTATGCACGTGTCGTTCTTCCAAAGAGTGAGGAGAAGGTTCCGCTAATCTTCCATTTCCATGGTTATATGGGACGTGGTTGGGACTGGGCTGACATGCTGGCCTATACTGTGGCTGGTTACGGTGTTGTTTCCATGGATGTGCGGGGTCAGTCAGGTTACTCGCAAGACGGCCAGCGTTCTCCTCTAGGAAATACCGTTAAGGGGCATATCATCCGTGGTGCTGTGGAAGGTCGGGATTATCTCTTTTATAAGGATGTTTATCTGGATATTTACCAGTTGGTTGAGATTATGGCCAGCCTACCTCAGGTGGATGAGAAGCGTCTTTCTAGCTATGGTGCCTCGCAAGGAGGGGCTTTAGCTTTGGTTGCAGCAGCACTCAATCCTCGGATTCAGAAAACAGTTGCCATCTATCCCTTCTTGTCAGACTTTAGACGAGTGCTTGAGATTGGCAATACCAGTGAGGCTTACGACGAACTTTTCCGTTATTTCAAGTTTCACGACCCCTTCCATGAAACTGAGGAGGAGATCATGGCGACCCTGGCCTATATCGATGTGAAAAATCTTGCCCATCGTATCAAGTGTGAGGTTAAGATGATTACGGGCTTGGACGATGATGTTTGCTATCCTATTACTCAATTTGCGATTTACAACCGTCTGACTTGCGATAAGACCTATCGCATCATGCCTGAGTATGCTCATGAAGCCATGAATGTCTTTGTCAACGACCAAGTCTATAACTGGCTCTGTGGTAGTGCGATTCCTTTTAAGTATATAAAATAATGAATGAGAGAGCCCAGTAGCTCTCTTTTTGTTATAAATGTTGAAAGTACTTTTAAAAATATTAAAATATTACTGAAAGTAAAATCCATTCTATGGCAAGCTCGAGACAAACCTATGACTTTATTGTATAATAAAGAAAAGCCTCTAGGAAAGGAGTGAGATAGCTACTGTTTGGATTGCAGCTAGCTAAATGTTGAAAGAGAGAAGGAGAGCAACTCTCGTTTATTAATTGCTTTCTTGTGTTTTCCTATGATGGGGAGTAAAAATTTTAAAGCAAAAAGAAAGCGCTTTATTTTTTTGTGAAATTGAAAGGTAGAAAGATGAATCAAAAGAATTTTGATAGAAAACAAAGATATGGCATTCGTAAATTTGCAGTGGGTGTAGCTTCTGTAACTATTGGTGCAGTAGTGTTTGGAGTAAATCCTGTATTGGCAAATGAACAAGGAAATTCAACTGTAACTGCTGCTGAAAATAATAATCAAGGTTTATCAGAATTACCAAAAGAAGTTTCTTCAGGAAGTCTTGCTTATTTAGATAGTGAACTAGCTGGAAAACTGGCTACAGCGAAAGACAATGGTGTGGAAGTTGATCAGGATAAGTTAAAGAAAAATGAGACTACTGAAGCAGAGACGACAACTCCAACAAATAAACCTGCAGCTGAAAATACACTAGCTCCTGCTGATAAACCAGAAACAGATTCTGCAACTACAGAAGCAAGTAACAAGGATCAAGATAAAGAAGAAGAGGGCATGATTCCTCGAGATTATTATGCTAGAGAGTTAAAAAATGTCAACACTGTAGTAGAAAAAGAAGATGTAGAAACTAATCCTTCAAACGGTCAAAGAGTTGATATGAAAGAGGAACTCGATAAGCTTAAAAAACTTCAAAATGCGACCATTCATATGGAGTTTAAGCCAGATGCATCTGCTCCACGTTTTTACAACCTTTTCTCAGTTTCTAGTGATACCAAAGTAAATGAGTATTTCACTATGGCCATCCTTGATAACACAGCTATCGTTGAAGGTCGTGATGCAAATGGAAACCAATTCTATGGTGATTATAAAACTGCTCCTTTGAAAATTAAGCCAGGTGAGTGGAACTCTGTAACCTTCACAGTTGAAAGACCAAATACAGACCAACCAAAAGGTCAAGTTCGTGTCTATGTAAATGGTGTCTTGTCGCGCACAAGTCCTCAGTCTGGTCGTTTCATCCAAGACATGCCAGATGTCAACCATGTGCAAATCGGTACAACGAAACGCACAGGCAAAAACTTCTGGGGTTCTAATCTTAAAGTCCGTAATCTAACTGTTTATGATCGTACTCTTACTCCAGAAGAAGTTAAAAAACGTAGCCAACTTTTTGAAAGAGGAGAGTTGGAGAAGAAACTTCCTGAAGGAGCAGAAGTTACTGATAAACTGGACGTTTTTGAAGGTGGTGAGAACCGCAAGCCAAATAAAGATGGTATTGCAAGCTACCGTATTCCAGCCCTGCTGAAAACTGATAAAGGAACTTTGATTGCTGGTGCAGATGAGAGACGCTTGCATCACTCTGACTGGGGTGACATCGGTATGGTTGTTCGTCGTAGTGATGATAAGGGGAAAACTTGGGGAAATAGAATTGTTATCTCAAATCCTCGTGATAATGAGAAGGCTAGGAATCCAGAATGGCCATCACCAGTCAACATTGACATGGCCCTAGTTCAAGATCCAAAGACGAAGCGAATTTTTGCCATCTATGATATGTTCCTTGAAGGTAAGGCTGTATTTTCTCTTCCAGGAAAAGCACCACAAGCTTATGAGCAAATTGGTGACAAGGTTTACCAAATCTTGTACAAACAAGGTGATGCAGGACGTTATACAATTCGTGAAAATGGTGAAGTTTTCGATCCTGAAAATAGAAAAACAGAATATCGAGTTGTAGTGGATCCTAAGAAGCCAGCATACAGTGATAAGGGTGACCTTTACAAAGGTGAAGAACTTATCGGTAATATCTACTTTGAGTATAGTGACAAGAATATCTTTAGGGTTTCAAATACCAACTATCTCTGGATGTCTTATAGTGATGACGATGGTAAAACTTGGTCTGCACCAAAAGATATAACATACGGCATTCGTAAGGATTGGATGCACTTCTTAGGTACTGGCCCTGGTACAGGTATTGCCTTGCATTCAGGGCCTCATAAAGGGCGTTTGGTCATCCCTGCCTACACGACAAACAACGTATCCTACCTAAGTGGATCCCAGTCTTCACGCGTCATTTATTCAGATGACCATGGTGAAACTTGGCACGCTGGTGAAGCGGTCAATGATAACCGTCCGGTAGGTAACCAAACAATTCACTCTTCAACCATGAATAATCCAGGTGCTCAAAATACGGAGTCAACCGTAGTTCAGTTAAATAATGGAGATCTCAAACTCTTCATGCGTGGATTGACAGGTGATCTTCAAGTTGCTACAAGTAAAGATGGTGGAGCAACTTGGGAAAAAGATGTGAAGCGCTATGCAGATGTCAAAGATGTCTACGTTCAAATGTCTGCTATTCACACTGTGCAAAATGGTAAGGAATATATCATCCTCAGTAACGCAGGTGGACCAGGACGTTACAATGGTTTAGTCCATTTGGCACGTGTAGAAGAAAATGGAGAGCTGACTTGGCTTAAGCATAACCCTATTCAAAGTGGTAAATTTGCTTATAATTCCTTGCAAGATCTTGGAAATGGTGAATTTGGTTTGCTTTATGAGCATGCAGATAACAACCAAAACGAATATACCCTGTCTTATAAGAAATTCAATTGGGATTTCTTAAGTAAGGATATGGTTTCTCCAACCGAAGCAAGAGTTACACATGCAGTTCATATGGGGCAAGGTATTATTGCCATGGAATTTGATTCAGAAGTATTGGTCAATCAAGCACCAACTTTACAACTTGCAAATGGTAAGACAGCTACGTTTATGACGCAGTATGATACCAAGACTCTGTTGTTTACAGTAGATCCTGAGGATATTGGTCAAAAAGTTACAGGATTAGCAGAAGGCGCTATCGAAAGTATGCATAATTTACCTGTTTCAGTAGTTGGTTCTAAGATTTCTCATGGTATAAATGGAAGTGAAGTTGCGACAAATGAAGTTCCAGAATTTACAGGTGGAGTTAGTAGCGAGGAGGCTGCAGTAACTGAAGAATCTCCTAAATACATTGTTCCCGTATCAACAGTAGGAGAAGAACCAGCACCAACAGTAGAAAAAATGGAATTCACAGGAGGTGTAAATGAGATTGAAGCAACGATCCATGATCTTCCAGAATTCAAAGGGGACGTAAATGCAGTTCTAGCAGCTTCAAATGAGATTCCTGAATATACCGGAGGTGCTAATTTTGTCTTGGCAGCTTCAAATGACCTTCCTGAATATAAAGGAGGTGTCAATGGCGCTGAGGCAGCAGTTCATGAAGTGCCTGAGTACAAGGGAGAAACCAAACCAGTCTTAGCAGCTGCAAACGAACGTCCAGCTAACAAGTTATCACTTGGACAAGATGTTACTTATCAAGCACCAGCGGCTAAACAAAATGAGCTACCAAATACTGGAAGTAAAGAAAATACAATTCTTATTTCTATAGGATTAGTGGCAGGTCTCTTATCTGTATTGACATTAGGAAAGAAACGAAAAGAAGACTAGACTAGGTCTTGAATAAAATGAATTTAGCTCATCGTTAATGATAAAAAGAGATGGCCCATTTGAAAGATGGCTATTTCTTTTTGTCATTTTAGGTACTAAGTGGATTGAAAATAAGACCGAACTGAAACTACTTTCAGAAATAGCTGTTCTATAAAATACTTTTAAAACTGCAATCTATCATAGAACAAACCCTTGAAAGCGCTTTAAAAATAGTATATAATTGTCTCATAAGAAAAAAGGAAAAGGAGGAAAAAGGATGCCACAGATTACTAAAGAAGCCTTGATTAATCAAATTAAAGATGGAATCATTGTTTCTTGTCAGGCCCTTCCTCACGAACCGCTTTATACAGAAGCGGGAGGAGTCATCCCCTTGCTGGTCAAAGCGGCTGAGCAAGGTGGAGCAGTCGGTATCCGAGCAAACAGTGTTCGTGATATCAAAGAAATAAAGGAGGTTACAAAACTTCCGATTATCGGGATTATCAAACGAGATTATCCACCTCAAGAACCTTTCATCACTGCTACTATGAAAGAAGTTGATGAACTAGCAGAACTAGATATTGAAGTGATTGCTCTAGACTGTACTAAACGCGAACGCTACGATGGTTTAGAGATTCAGGAGTTTATCCGTCAGGTCAAGGAAAAATATCCTAACCAGCTCTTGATGGCTGACACAAGTACCTTCGAAGAAGGACTAGCAGCTGTAGAAGCAGGAATTGACTTCGTTGGAACAACCTTATCAGGCTATACATCTTACAGTCCAAAAGTAGACGGTCCAGATTTTGAACTAATCAAAAAGCTCTGTGATGCAGGTGTAGATGTCATCGCCGAAGGGAAAATTCATACACCAGAACAAGCCAAACAAATCCTAGGATATGGAGTGCGTGGCATTGTTGTTGGTGGCGCTATTACTAGACCAAAAGAGATTACAGAACGCTTTGTTGCCGGTCTCAAATAACACAATCTAAAATAAGAGGAGAGTGGTGGAATAGCTGAAAAAATGAAATCGCATACATTTATAAATCACTCGTTGTCAATTTGGAAACATTTATTAAAAGGAGAATACAAATGAAATTTAGAAAACTAGCTTGTACAGTACTTGCAGGTGCTGCAATTCTTGGTCTTGCTGCTTGTGGAAATTCTGGCGGAAGTAAAGATGCTGGAAAATCTGGTGGAGATAGCGGAAAAACAGAAATCACTTGGTGGGCATTCCCAGTCTTCACTCAAGAAAAAACTGGTGACGGTGTTGGAACATATGAAAAATCTATCATCGAAGCCTTTGAAAAAGCAAACCCAGATGTAAAAGTGAAATTGGAAACTATCGACTTTAAGTCAGGTCCAGAAAAAATTACTACAGCTATCGAAGCAGGTACAGCTCCAGACGTACTTTTTGACGCACCAGGACGTATCATCCAATATGGTAAAAATGGGAAATTGGCTGACTTGAATGACCTCTTCACAGATGACTTTGTTAAAGACGTCAACAATGAAAACATTGTAAAAGCAAGTAAAGCTGGCGATAAAGCTTATATGTATCCAATCAGTTCAGCACCATTCTACATGGCTATGAACAAGAAAATGTTGGAAGAAGCTGGAGTTGCGAACCTTGTAAAAGAAGGTTGGACAACAGACGACTTTGAAAAAGTATTGAAAGCACTCAAAGATAAAGGCTACACACCAGGTTCATTGTTCAGTTCAGGTCAAGGGGGAGACCAAGGAACACGTGCCTTTGTAGCAAACCTTTACGGAGCTTCTGTAACAGATAAAGATGTTACTAAGTATACAACTGATGATCCTAAATTCGTTAAAGGTCTTGAAAAAGCAGCTAGCTGGATTAAAGATGGTTTGTTGAACAATGGTTCACAATTTGATGGTGGAGCAGACATCCAAAACTTTGCTAACGGTCAAACATCTTACACAATCCTTTGGGCACCAGCTCAAAATGGTATCCAAGGTAAACTCTTGGAAGCAAGTAAAGTAGAAGTAGTAGAAGTACCATTCCCATCTGATTCTGGTAAACCAGCTCTTGAATACCTTGTAAACGGATTTGCAGTATTCAACAACAAGGACGACAAGAAAGTTGCTGCTTCTAAGAAATTTGTTCAATTCATCGCAGATGATAAAGAATGGGGTCCAAAAGATGTTGTTCGTACAGGAGCATTCCCAGTTCGTACATCATTTGGTAAACTCTATGATGACAAACGTATGGAAACAATCGGTGCTTGGACTAAGTACTACTCACCATACTACAATACAATTGATGGTTTTGCAGAAATGAGAACTCTATGGTTCCCAATGTTGCAATCAGTTTCAAATGGCGATCAAAAACCAGCTGATGCATTGAAAGCATTTACTGAAAAAGCAAACGAAACTATCAAAAAAGCTACTAAACAATAAACCCTAAACTAGATTTTGTAGCCCCTTTTCCCTTTGCACGCTTGTGTAAGAAAAGGGGGCTTTTATTTAAAAGGTAAATCATCATTCTCTTAGGAGATTATCAATAAAAAGAAAAGGAAAGAGAGGTGCCTACAGTGAAAGTTAATAAAATTCGTATGAGAGAAACCGTTATTTCTTATGCTTTCCTAGCGCCAGTTTTATTCTTCTTTGTTGTCTTTGTTTTAGCACCAATGATTATGGGCTTCATCACAAGTTTCTTTAACTATTCTATGACTAGTTTCCAATTTGTGGGCTTAGATAACTATATCCGTATGTTTAAAGATCCTGTCTTTACAAAATCTCTGATTAATACAGTTATTTTGGTTATTGGATCAGTTCCTGTAGTTGTTCTCTTCTCGCTCTTTGTAGCGTCACAGACCTACCATCAAAATGCTATCGCTAGATCATTCTATCGTTTCGTATTCTTCCTTCCAGTTGTTACAGGTAGTGTTGCCGTAACAGTTGTATGGAAATGGATCTATGATCCACTATCAGGTATCTTGAACTTTGTGCTTAAATCAAGTCATATCATTACTCAAAACATTTCATGGCTTGGTGATAAGCACTGGGCATTGATGGCGATTATGATTATCCTCTTGACAACTTCAGTTGGTCAACCGATTATCCTCTACATCGCTGCCATGGGTAATATTGACAATTCATTGGTTGAAGCTGCCCGCGTTGATGGTGCAACTGAGTTTCAAGTTTTCTGGAAGATTAAATGGCCAAGCCTTCTTCCAACAACTCTTTATATCGCAATCATCACAACAATTAACTCATTCCAATGTTTCGCCTTGATTCAGCTTTTGACATCTGGTGGTCCAAACTACTCTACAAGTACCTTGATGTACTACCTATACGAAAAAGCCTTCCAATTGACAGAGTATGGCTATGCCAACACCATCGGTGTATTCTTGGCAGTTATGATTGCTATCGTAAGTTTTGTTCAGTTTAAAGTACTCGGAAACGACGTAGAATACTAAAGAAAGGAGACAGCTATGCAATCTACAGAAAAAAAACCATTAACAGCCTTTACTGTTATTTCAACAATCATTTTGCTCTTGTTGACTGTGCTGTTCATCTTTCCATTCTACTGGATTTTGACAGGGGCATTTAAATCACAGCCTGATACAATCGTTATTCCACCACAATGGTTCCCTAAAATGCCAACCATGGAAAACTTCCAACAACTCATGGTGCAAAACCCTGCTATGCAATGGATGTGGAACTCAGTATTTATCTCATTGGTAACCATGTTCTTAGTCTGTGCAACTTCATCTCTAGCAGGTTATGTATTGGCTAAAAAACGTTTCTATGGTCAACGTATCCTCTTTGCAATCTTTATTGCTGCCATGGCTCTTCCAAAACAAGTTGTCCTTGTACCATTGGTACGTATCGTCAACTTCATGGGAATCCACGATACTCTCTGGGCAGTTATCTTGCCTTTGATTGGATGGCCATTTGGGGTTTTCCTTATGAAACAATTTAGTGAAAATATTCCAACAGAGTTGCTTGAATCAGCTAAAATCGATGGTTGTGGTGAGATTCGTACTTTCTGGAGTGTAGCCTTCCCAATTGTAAAACCAGGGTTTGCGGCTCTTGCAATCTTTACCTTCATCAATACTTGGAACGACTACTTCATGCAGTTGGTAATGTTGACTTCACGTAACAATTTGACTATTTCACTTGGGGTTGCGACCATGCAAGCCGAAATGGCAACCAACTATGGTTTAATCATGGCAGGGGCAGCTCTTGCTGCTGTGCCAATCGTAACAGTCTTCTTAGTCTTCCAAAAATCCTTCACACAAGGTATTACTATGGGAGCTGTTAAAGGATAAGAAACGATTTCTTTTACAGTATCAATTGGCTATTGCTAGCACTATCTAAAAGCCTCCGACAGTAAATGACACTGTTGGAGGTGTTAGTTTTAATCGCTTAATGACGATTTTTAAAGGAGAAAATAATGATTTTTGACGATTTGAAAAATATTAGCTTCTATAAAGGGATTCATCCCAATCTTGACAAGGCAATTGATTATCTTTATGAACATCGTAAAGATTCATTCGAGTTAGGAAAATATGATATTGATGGTGACAAGGTCTTTCTAGTTGTTCAAGAAAATGTCCTAAATAAAGCTGAAAATGACCAGTTTGAACATCACAAGAACTATGCAGACTTGCATTTGTTGGTAGAAGGGCATGAATATTCGAGCTACGGTTCACGTATCAAAGATGAAGCAGTAGCATTTGACGAAACAAGTGATATTGGTTTTGTCCATTGTCATGAACATTACCCACTCTTGTTGGGTTATCACAATTTTGCGATTTTCTTCCCAGGAGAGCCACATCAACCAAATGGTTATGCAGGTATGGAAGATCAAGTTCGCAAGTATTTGTTTAAAATTTTAATTGATTAAAAATAATATGAACTGTTTTTTTGTAAAGCTTTGATAATACTCTACCATGAAATTGATCTTTGTGAGGTAGAGAAATGAGAATAAAATATTTAAAAATTGGTGTCTTATTGTCAGTCTGTTTATTACTAATGAGTAATATTTTACCTTCAATTGTGTATGCAAATGAAGTTTCGAATATCCAAACTATACAGTCAGAACTGGATTGAATAGATGCAAAATTATCTCAAAATTATTTGTTAACCGAACAAGAAATTAAGGCGCTGGTGGAAGATAGCAAAGGATCCTATCCAAACATATCAGATGAACGTAAAATTGAATTGCTAGAAATGGTATCTTCTAAGTATGCTGTAAGAGCTAGTTTCTTAGATGGACAGGGTATTACAGTTGATGAGATGTCCTGGATAATTGATGGTATCGTGACTGGATTGATTGGCGGATACATAAAATTAGGTGCTTATGCAGCTAAGTATGGTATTGGTATGGCACGCTCTATGTTAAGTAGAGCAGCTGCAACTGCGGCAGCAAGAGTAGGACTATTGACCAAGATTTCTGGAAGGATTTTACAAATAGCTGTGAACGTAGCTAATGTATATGGTAATTTTGCCTACAATATTGCTGCAGCTTGGGATGCACATGATAAAATCCCTAACAATGGTCGTATAAACTTTTAAAATGCGAGAATGAAAGCACTCTGTATATTTTTATTGTATATGTTAGCTTGGACAGTGCTTGCAATGATAATCCGTGGAGGGCTAGATGGATTTGATGAACACACTTGGCGTAATATTTTAGCTAGTGCGTTGTCCTCACTATACATACATTATATATCCATAGATAGAAAAAGAAAAAAGAAAAAATAGATTTGTTCATGGTAGGGACTTATGAAAGCTTTACTGACAAAAAAGAAAACAGTTTACAAAGAAAAATGATGGAGGAGCAAACATGTCACAAAAAGGAAGAAGTCTCATCAAGGCTGCATTTGATACAGATAATTTTCTAATGCGAATTAGTGAGAAGGTTTTAGATATTGTAACAGTCAATCTTCTCTTTGTAGTAACTTGTTTACCAGTTGTAACGATTGGAGTAGCCAAAATTAGTCTCTATCAGACGATGTTTGAAGTCAAGCAAAGTAGACGTGTTCCAGTTTTTAGAACCTATCTAAGAGTTTTCAGGCAAAATCTGAAACTAGGTTTTCAGTTGGGGATGTTAGAATTAGGAATTGTATTTCTAACTCTTTCAGATCTCTATCTTTTCTGGGGTCAAACAGCTCTGCCCTTCCAATTGGTGAAAGCTATTTGTCTAGGTATTCTGATTTTCCTCACTATTGTGATGTTGGCTAGTTACCCTATTGCAGCACGTTATGACCTATCTTGGAAAGAAATTCTTCAAAAAGGATTGATGTTGGCTAGTTTTAATGCTCCTTGGTTTATCTTGATGATCGTAATTATCTTTTTGATTTTGATGATTCTATATCTATCAGCCTTTACCCTTCTATTGGGAGGATCAGCTTTTATTCTCTTTGGTTTTGGACTTCTTGCTTTTTTACAAGTAGGAGTGATGGAAAAGCTATTTGCTAAGTATGAGTAAGGGTTGCAATTATTTCTGAAACTACTTTCAAACGCTCCAAACGCTATTCTATAAGCAAGAAACTAAAATCTAAGTGTCTACAAGATATTGAAAGCCTTTTCGGTAAAGTGTATACTAAAGAAGTAAAGAAAGAATCTGCTTTAGCAGAAAATAAAAATAATAGGAGAAAATCTATGTCAGATTTGAAAAAATACGAAGGTGTCATTCCAGCCTTCTACGCATGTTATGATGATCAAGGAGAAGTAAGTCCAGAACGTACGCGCGCCTTGGTTCAATACTTCATTGATAAAGGTGTTCAAGGTCTTTATGTCAATGGTTCTTCTGGTGAATGTATCTACCAAAGCGTTGAAGACCGCAAGTTAATCTTGGAAGAAGTCATGGCAGTTGCTAAAGGTAAATTAACTATTATTGCCCATGTTGCTTGCAACAATACTAAAGATAGTATGGAACTAGCTCGTCATGCAGAAAGCTTGGGTGTAGATGCCATTGCAACAATTCCACCAATTTACTTCCGCTTACCAGAATACTCAGTTGCTAAGTACTGGAACGATATCAGTTCTGCAGCTCCAAATACAGACTATGTTATCTACAACATTCCTCAATTGGCAGGGGTTGCTTTGACTCCAAGTCTTTATACTGAAATGTTGAAGAATCCACGTGTTATCGGTGTTAAGAACTCTTCTATGCCAGTTCAAGATATCCAAACTTTTGTGAGCCTCGGTGGAGAAGACCATATCGTCTTTAATGGTCCAGATGAGCAGTTCCTAGGAGGACGCCTCATGGGTGCTAAGGCTGGTATCGGTGGTACTTATGGTGCTATGCCAGAACTCTTCTTGAAACTTAACCAATTGATTGCGGATAAAGACTTGGAAACAGCGCGTGAATTACAGTATGCTATCAACGCTATCATTGGTAAACTCACTTCTGCACATGGAAATATGTATGGTGTCATTAAAGAAGTCTTGAAGATCAATGAAGGACTTAATATTGGATCTGTTCGTTCACCTTTGACACCAGTGACTGAAGAAGATCGTCCAGTTGTGGAGGCAGCTGCAGCCTTGATTCGTGAAACTAAGGAGCGCTTCCTCTAATTCATAAGGAGGTATTTATGACTAACTACATTGCAATTGATATCGGTGGAACTAACATCAAGTATGGTTTGGTTGATCAAGAGGGGCAACTTCTTGAATCGCATGAGATACCGACAGAGGCACATAAGGGTGGCCCCCATATTTTAGAGAAAACCAAACAGATTGTAGCTAGTTATCTTGAAAAAGATTCTGTAGCAGGTGTTGCCATTTCTTCGGCAGGTATGGTGGATCCTGACAAGGGTGAGATTTTCTATGCTGGCCCACAGATTCCAAACTATGCAGGTACACAGTTCAAGAAGGAAATCGAGACTAGCTTTGACATTCCTTGTGAAATTGAAAATGATGTCAACTGTGCAGGTCTTGCAGAAGCAGTTTCGGGATCTGGTAAGGGAGCAAGTGTGACCCTTTGCTTAACCATTGGAACAGGTATTGGCGGTTGTTTAATTATTGACGGTCAAGTCTTCCATGGTTTTAGTAACTCTGCCTGCGAGGTTGGCTATCTACACATGCAGGATGGAGCTTTCCAAGACTTAGCTTCAACCACAGCTTTGGTTCGTTATGTAGCAGAAGCACATGGTGATCCAGTTGATCAGTGGAATGGTCGTAGAATCTTTAAAGAAGCTACTGAAGGGAACAAACTCTGCATGGATGGTATCGACCGCATGGTTGACTATCTAGGGAAAGGTCTAGCTAATATTTGTTATGTGGCCAATCCAGAAGTAGTCATTCTAGGTGGTGGTATCATGGGACAAGAAGCTATTCTCAAGCCTAAAATTCGAAAAGCTTTGAAAGATGCTTTGGTACCAAGTCTAGCAGATAAGACGAGATTAGAATTTGCCCATCACCAAAATACAGCAGGTATGTTAGGTGCTTATTATCATTTTAAAACAAAACAATCCTAGTTTGGCAATGCCAAACTAGGATTTTCTAATCAAATTCCCTTGACTTTCTTTATAATTGTGAGATAATAAAGAAAATATATAAAGGAATTATATAAAATGGCTATAGCGAATTCAAGTAAAATAGTAACCTTCCAAGCTAATAGAGAATTGGTAAACGATGCTATGGAAGTGTTAAAAGAACAAAATCTCTCTCTTTCATCAGCACTCAGATTATTTTTAAAGAATGTTGTCGTAACAAATGGAGTAGATTTACTTAGTGAAGAGGAATTAGAGAAGGAGTATTTGTTTAGACAATTACAAGCAGAAGTTCAAGAAAGTTATGCTAAGATTGAGGCTGTAAATTACTTGACAGATGAGGATGTCGTGACACGCTATGGATTATAAAAAATATAGGATTTTGTATTCTCCTAGAGTGATTGATAGTCTGGATAAAATATATCAGTATATAGCAGAGGAAATTGGTTCTGTAGAGGTTGCGAGACGAAAAGTAGCGAATATTAGAAAGGATATTAATCGGCTGGAAATTTTCTCCCAAGCTGGATTTGATGTTGATGAAAAATTTGGGAAGAGATTAGATCCTCACTACCAAACGAGAGGATTGACCTTGAGTAAGGATTACATCGTATTATATACAATTGTTGAGGATACCGTCAGGCTTGCTTATTTACTCCCTTCAAAAAGTGATTACATGAAATTATTTAAGACCGAGTCAAGATATGACTGACTCAGAATCTAGATGAGTTATGTTTAGTGACGAATAAAAATCCTAGTTTGGCAATGCCAAACTAGGATTTTCTAGCTCTTCTTTGTCTTCGATAGCCATTAAGTTTTTTATTCTCCCAGTAGCTATTGAAAATTTTTTCTTTGTTTTCTCGATTGATCTCTAAAAAGTAAGCATAAATTAAATCAATCCAAAAAAGCATTGGAAGTTGAGAGGAGATACGCTGAATATAGGATGATTGATTGTGACTAGCAACCAGTACAGTTTCAGTATACAGTTGGTTTTCTTTGTTTGGTACACTAGTAAAGAGGACTGTTTTTGCTCCCATTTCTTTAGCGTCTAACAAGCTATCCAGAATAGATTGAGTGGATCCAGATAGTGAAAAGCCAAGAACCAAGCAATTGTCATCCATGATACTAGTAGTCCAAGCAAATCCATCTTGATCGGTTATGGCTTCACAGACAACTCCTAAACGCATAAAGCGTAATTTCATCTCACGAGCGACAAGGCCAGAGCTTCCAGTGCCAAAAAAATAGACTCTTTCAGCATCTTCTATCATATTAGCTATTCGTTCTATTTGATTCTCATTAATTAATTCTTGAGTTTGCTCTCGCATATTGCTATAGCTTCTGAGAACGCCTTGGATAAGAGGATTATGGGTCGATAGCTGAAGATTTTGGTTATCGATTTGATGTTGGTATTGAAAAATAAATTCTCTATAGCCAGTAAAACCACACTTTTTAGCAAAACGAGTTAGGGCAGCTTGGGAAATATGAAGTTTCTGAGCTACGTTTTGTGATGATAAATCATCCTGTATCGTATCGACCTGTAAGAAATAGCGAGCAATTTCTTGCTCTAATTCAGTTAATTCATCAAAGTGGAGATCAATAATAGAGGGAATATCTTGATTGTTCATGGGTTTCCTTTGTATGATTTATATTAAATTAAAAGTCAGAAATTTCTATTGGTTGATATTATTATACCATACAAAATAATGATAATTAAATAAAAAAGAAAAGCTCTTTTAAAAATCAAATAAAGTACTCCCATTTTCCATAATTTTCTTCTCAATTTGTGGTACAATGAAGAATGAGATTTTAAATAGAAATGAGACTGACTTGTATGAGAAAATTTGACAGCCATTCGATTCCGATTCGGCTTAATTTATTGTTTTCAATTGTTATTTTGCTCT
>NZ_CAUQWY010000004.1:0-113773 GCF_963521865.1 uncultured Streptococcus sp. | reverse complement strand
TGTCCTTTCTAGATCTTAGCTTTTCATCAACCCACTACAGTTGACAAAGAGCCGAGAAATCTTGATACTATGCGTTTTATTGTGGAAAGATTTACTTCATTTTCTTCTCAAATCGAGGCTTTACATTATAGTATCCCTACTCACTCATAGATTCAATTTTTAATCCTCTATCAATTTATAAAAATCAGAATGCTTTAGAGATAACACCTAATCTTCTTTACGTTTTGCAGTCAATAGTGTTGCTGACAAGGCCAAACTAACACCTGCTAAGAAGATGGCTGTATCAGATTCTCTCTCACCTGTTTCTGGTAAGCTATTTTGATCTTCTTTGACTGCTGAAGTTTCTCTTTCTGTAGTCTGGTTATTAGATATATTCTGTACTGGATGCTCTACCTTCTCACGAACTGGTGCTTCCTGATTTCCTACTGTTGCTGGAGCAGCTTTATCCTCTGGAAGTTTACTATCTTGAGTTGTTCCCGTATTTACCTCGTCTTTAAAGTCAGATTTCTCACCCTCACTATTTGAAATAGATGGTTTTACTCCTACATCAATAATACGATCTTGAGCTTTTCTTTGTTCAGAATGAACAAGAGTTCTAGTAGTTCCTGATACTTGAATATAGTCAACTTTTTCTCCAGCTTGTCCTTCAGAAACTACACGACGTTCACCTTGAGCAAGCTCAGGGGTTTCACGAATAACTTCTTTAAACGGAAGTGGAGTCTTTTCAATTTCCAAGCTTGGAGCTTCTGCAACTAAGTTCTTAACACCTTCTGTCGGTGTTGTTTGGAAGGTAAACTTAAAGTGTAAACGATATTCTTTCACCAGATTTCCATCTTTGGAAACAAGACGAACAAGTGTTGGAAGATTTGTATTTCCAGAATCCACAACTGTGACTACTCCATGTCCACTAGTTGTCGCAGTGACTTTTGGTTTAGTTCCCATTGTTGTTAGGGTGTACTCTGTCACATTTGGATCAAAGTTTTCCAATGCTTTTCCATCGATCGAAATAGTCGCTGACGGTGTTTCGACTTCTGCTCCCTTGCCTGCAGAGTAGGCTGTAAATTCGACTACTGCTAGCCCATTAGTAGTAGACTTACGAGTCATTCGAGCACGAATAGCTGTCGCTTGAACCGGTTCAAAGTTAAACTCGATTGGTTTCCCAGCTACTAATTCTCCAAAAGCTTTATAAGGAATTGGTGCCCAATTTTCTGCCTTGTTGAATGGGTGGTCAGCATTTTCTTCATAACGAGAAATCGTACTTGGTTCTGTAAAGGCAGGGCCAATATATCTTTCTAGAACCATTTTCTCTGGGGCATCTGTTCCACTATCTTTAAAGAACTGAATGGCTACTTTTCCAATAGATTGGGTGGCAATTTTACCGTCCTTCTTAAAGAGTAGTCCGACAGAAGTTTCTTCATTTTTCGGAGTACGAGACCAGTTTGTCCAACGTCCATCTTCATTGTATTTTCCATCATTGATATAGAAAATTCGATCATGTGAAGCTGCTTGTGTATCGTTCGTTGTCGAAGCAAAGGCTTTAGAATTCGTTTCATTGTTGCTTGGATTTTCTGAAATGACTTGATTTCCTCTAGAAACAACTGTCACCTGCATTTTAGTGGTTAGATTTGTACCAATGACATGACCAGTAATTTCAAATATTCCCTCATGCTCTGTTGCATGTTCAGGAATAGCATCCCATTTCACTGCCAGTTTATCTGTAGTCCAAGTAGTTGAAGTTGGGTAATAAACAGTGACTTCTGAAGGAAGTTGAAGAGCATCTCCAACATTCAAAATTTTAGCACTATTTTCTGCAGCAAGAGGTTGACTAGTTTCTCTCTCATCATTGCGGAAGATTCGATATTCTTTCAATACCGTACCATCTTCTGCTTTTAAGATGAGACGTGTTGCACCTTTTGGACTAGTTGCAGGCACAACTGTTACCAAACCATTATTGCTAGCTGTTGCAGTGATTTCTTTGCTAGATTGAGGAATATAGTAATCAGTCTTAGATGGATTAAAGTGTTCAAGATCCTTACCATCTACCTTGATAGAAATCTCTGAACTTGTAGAGCTTAAGACCTTGTTTCCAAGGACAGTTAGCTCTGTTAGGCCAACACCTGATGTTCCATCAGCCTTCTTCATACGAATACGAACAGCATAAGTTTCTACCTTGTCAAATGTGAAGTGATTTGTTTGAGTTGCAGATAGCTGATTTGGAGCATGTAAATTTTCAACCGCTTTCCAATTTTCTGGATTATTAAATGGATGATTGCTATCTCGTTGCGCATGACTGACATCACTTGGTAAATCAGGAATTTCTTTACCTACATAATATTCAACTACATATTCTTTTGGAAGACCAATTGTTCTATCGGTATAAAAATCAACCGACAAATTGTTGACAAAACGTTTCGTCAAGTCTCCTGAATTACCAAACAAGATAGAAGCCCAATCATTATCAGTATTTGTTCTCCAAGTAGTCCATCTATTTTTAGCGTCTGTTGTCGTTCTTGACACAGTCAGGTCGTTCAAGGCATTAGCTGAGTCATCTCCTCCTGTATTGGATACAATGGCAGCTGGCAATTGCGAACCTGTCCATTGTTTAGAGATATTATTCCCAGCAACAACTTGACTAGACACTCGAACATGAGCTTTAGTGGTCAGATTGCTATCAACTAAACGACCATTGATTTCATAGACCCCTTCAGTTTGACTAAAATTGACTGGAACCTGATCCCAAACTACATCTTTATAGATAGTTGTTCCATTAGAATGGTAAGCACGAACATTAGCTGGCAATTGAACTGTCTCACCCTTAGGAAGAGTAAGGCTGATTTCCTCTGCAACTTGTAAGCCTTCAACTGTCACCGTTGCTTGAGCTTCAATATCTGTGCCTTCTACATGTCCTTTAAGCGTAAAGCTATGATAATGTCCCAATTCTTTTTCGTCTACCTTGTCCCAAGTTACAGATACTTTGCGTGGCAAGCCCTTATCAAATTCTGCCCCAACTTCTTTAGGTAGATTCGGTTGCTGATTAACGTCTGTAGAAACCAATACAGGATGAAGTTTCAAAATCTTCTTGCTGACTTTATTTTCTTTAATCACCACTTCAGTAGTTACAGATTCTGTTTTTTCTGTTTGATTATCAATCCGAGGTGTCAAAGTCACTCTTCCCTTAGTATAGAGCAACAAGTTCTGTCCATTCACCTCAAGATGCCCTCCATCAGATGATTTAGCTTCTAAATGAATATCTGATGCTGAAAATTCTGTTTGTGAACCATCCTCATAACTACCAATGACACGATAAGTTAAGATCTGATCTTCAGTAGCAGTTTCTTTTCCTTCCACAACTACTTCCAAACGTTTCAAGACAGGAGCTTCCTTAACAAACTGAATTAAGTAAGTTTGAACCAAGTCACCCTTTTGGTCACTCAAGAAAACCGAGGCCTGATAACCATTATCAGCAGAAGCCTGCTGAACAGTTACTTGATAAT
This sequence comes from uncultured Streptococcus sp., assembly GCF_963521865.1. Lineage (GTDB taxonomy): Bacteria > Bacillota > Bacilli > Lactobacillales > Streptococcaceae > Streptococcus. Next base: position 110,279 of record NZ_CAUQWY010000004.1, on the reverse strand, counting down.
CAGTAGTCTGAGCCCCAACACTTGGAATTGTTCCAGTGTAAGGAAGAGATACACGATAATAAGTCTTGCCAGACTCGAAGTTCTCAAGAGCTTTATCCCCAACAGTAAGTCCTGTAATGCTACTTGTTGTTTCCTTACTGCTTGCGATAAAGGTTGCCGTAACTTCATGACCATCATCTACTAATTTACCAGTAGCTTCCGTACGTCCACCTTCTTTTGTCAAGGCAGAAGGATCTTTCAAAGTCCATGAGACAACCTCTGTATCAATTAAGCTACCATCTGTCAAAACAGCTGTGACCGTTTTATCCAAATCTGCTGCAGCTGTACCAACTGGCACTGTAACAACTTTTGGTAACCATTTATCTAAGGCAACCACTTTTACAAGTGCTTCAGCTTGGGTTTCCAAACCTTCTACTCGTCCAGATACTTTCTTCTCACCTGCGCTTGAAAGTAAGTCAGATGGCAATTCCCAAGTAACAGGTTTCTCTTCAACACTGCCATCACTATAAATAGCTGTTACTGTCTGAGGTAATACAGGATTTGTGCTAACATCAGTTGTCGCCTTTACAGGAGCATAGGATACAAAGTGACGGTTTTCTTTCTTACCAGAAACAGTTGCGACCGTTGCACTGTCAGAAGTTAAACCAGCAGAATCTGCAAAAAGCGTAAATTTACCTTCTTTTTCAGTCGATTTTACAATGACAACTCCTTTACCATTGAAAGCACGTCTTTGCCATGTTCCATCTGCTTGAGCTTTGTAACGTTCACGGCTAGCTTGTTCTCCATTATCCACACCAACGATCTGTCCCTGACCATGAAGATTGAAATGAACAAGATTATTCGCTGTCGGAACAACATTCCCTTCGCCATCAACAATTTCGTAATGGATGTAGGATAGGTCTTTCCCATCTGCAGTGATAACATGCTCTTCTTTAGTCAGACGAACCCTTGCTGGCTCCCCAGCAGTTATCACACTATCACGCGCAATTTCGTTGCCTTTTTCATCTCGAGCAATCGCAGTCAGTGTGCCAGGTTGGTATTTCACAAGCCACTCAAGATACAATTCACTTGGTTTAGCCCCCTCATGATATGGACGTCCATCTTCTGTCCTTTTCTTAGTAAATTCCTTTTTACCAAGTGACTCTCCATTTAAGAACAATTCGACACTTGCAGCATTTGAGAAGGTACGAACCGGAACCTTTCCATCGACCAGCATCTTGCGATCCTTAAGTGTCTCTTCAGTCCAGTTCCAATGTGGTAAAATGCGAACAGTTGGCTTTTCTTTAGCACTATACCACTCACTACGGTAAAGGTAAAAATCATTCTTCGGTAAACCAGCCGTATCGATGATACCAAAGTAAGAACTTTTTACAGGTGTATTATCTTGGTTATGCCATGGAGTTGGTTCACCAATATAGTCAATTCCTGTCCAGATAAATTGTCCAGCATAGCCAGCATGATCACGGTCAAAAGTCCATGACTCAGTAGCTGTTCTTCCCCATCCAACACGGTCATTACCATAGTCAGATTGTTCATAGTGACGATTTGGACGGTTATCGTGTCCAAGGATTTGAGCAGGATTGTAATAAGAATCACGCGTTCTAGTAGCTGAAGAAGTTTCAGAACCATAGATGAGCCAGTCTGGATGAGCTCTACGAACAGCTTCATAATTGTGCTCTCCATAATTCATACCCACAGCATCCATGATTTCTGCAACTTTTAAGAAATCACCTGTTGCTGCACGACTAAATTTATTCTCACCCATGGTAACATAACGCTCGGTATCAATCGCTTTAATGACAGCCTTCAAACGTTTAGCAGTTTCAATAGAACGAGGACTACCATTTGCTTCCTCTACCTCATTTCCAAGAGACCACATCACAATAGACGGATTGTTCTTATCACGCTCTACCATTGTTCTGAGATCAAAATCAGACCATTTCTCTCCCTTCTTAGCTTCTGGATGAGTTGCATCTTGATCAAAGAACCGTCCATAGTCGTAAGTTTTCTTGCCACCATACCAGGTATCAAAAGCCTCCTCTTGAACCAAAAGTCCTAGACTCGCCGCAGCATCTAGCAATTGAGGGCTCGCTGGGTTGTGGGTTGTACGAATGGAGTTCACTCCCATATCTTTCAGAAGTTTTAATTTACGATAAGTAGCCTTATAATTTTCTTCTGCACCCAAAGCTCCGTTATCATGGTGAATACTTACCCCATGGAATTTCATTCTCTCACCATTGAGAGAGAATCCTTCCTTAGCTGTCCAGTTGAAATAACGGTAACCAAATGTATCTTCTGTTACATCAACTAACTGGCCTTCTTTATAGACTTTTGTTTTAAGAACATAAAGTTGAGGATGGTAACTTTTCGTTGTCCAAAGAGTTGGCTGATTGACCAAGATATTCTGATTAAAATGTGCTGTTTCATTTTCTGCCACACTCTTAGTTGCAGAACGAACTAATTCTGAAACAGGCTTACCTTCCTTGGTGAAAATTTGTTGCTCCACAAAGACATTAGCAGCCTTTTTATCTGTATTTTTAATCTTACTTTGAACCTGTGTTTCAACATTGCTATTTTTTTGTTCAGCTAATTTTGGTGTTGTAATGTGGTTCCCATTTTCCGCAACATGGACTTTATCACGATAACTAAGGGTTACATCACGATAAATCCCACTTCCAGAATACCAACGACTACTTGGTTGCTTATTTGTCACTTGAACGGTAATGGAATTTTCACTGCCATCCTTGTTCAAAAATTCTGTAATGTCATAAGAAAAATGATTATAACCACTTGGATAATGACCTACAAATTTACCATTTACATAAACCTTAGAATCCATGTAAACACCATCAAAATTGATACGAACATCCTTGTTCTTATCTGCTTCATTCAATGTAAAAGTCTTACGATACCAAGCTGTTCCACCATTTAACTGTCCACCTTCATTACGAGCAGGAGACTTGTGATCGAAGTCAAAATAAATACTCCAATCGTGTGGAAGATTCAATTTAGACCAATCATGAACATCCACATCTTTTTTTGAAAAATCTCCTTGGGCATTTAGTTTAAAGTACCAATCTTTATTGAAGTCTTGTTTTCGATCTGATAATAGCTGCTTCTCTTTTTCAACATCTGCTTTACTTGACTCTTTAGAAAGCGCTTGCTTTTTTTCAGACGAAGGTTTGAGATCCGCAGTCGATTTTACCTGATCCTTTTCTGAAATTTTCTTAGCATCCTCTTTTACATCTGTTTTATCTGCTGTAGACTTCGGACCATCTTCCACAGTCTTTGGATTTGTCTCTTCAGCTTCGTTTTCTTCTCCTACCTTATTTGGAGTTTCAACTTTAGGACTAACCAATTCATGGTTACCTTCATTAACAGGTTTAGCAGACTCTGTATCCTTACTTTCATTGTTTTCTGTTGTCTCAACTTTTGGTTTTACGAACTCACGTCCACCATTCCCATCAGCCTTTGCTATAGCAGCTACCACATCATCAGGAAGCTTATATAAAGGTTGGGCTTGATAAATCGTTGTTCCTTCTGTTTGAGTATTGGATGCAGACAAGTCCTCAGCTTGTACAGCTGACAAGCCAAATATACTAGCCCCAATCATCACAGATGCCGCACCTATAGCAAATTTACGAATGCTATAATGGCAACGTTTATCGGAAAGTCTTTTGTTCATTAAAATCCTCTTTTCTTTCCCTTGATACTAAGTAAGCGTTTACTTTTTAGAAAAATAACCTTCTTCTGGATACACAACTAAGCATCAAGTTTGTTTTTTTGTATATATTAAATATATCAAAATGAGCAAGAAATTGCAATCTTTTTTGTGATTTTAATATAACAAAGAAGAGGGAGTAAGTATCCTATAACTAGAATCTTAACAATTGGTAAAGAATCTAGTCCTAATACTCTTCTAAGATCTCTTCAAACCGCATCAGCTTCCATCTGCAACCTCAAAACAGTGTTTTGAGCAACCTGCGACTAGCTTTCTAGTTTGCTCTTTGATTTTCATTGGGTATAAACTATCAACTAATCGAGTAGGGGATAATCTCTAGACCCTCTCACACCACCGTACGTGCCGTTCGGCATGCGGCGGTTCAACTAACTTTTAACGTATGTCGTTCAAGGTAATAATCCAAACACGAAACCAGTCCACGTTTTTCGAGGACTGGTTTTGATATAGCACGTTTAAGTACCGACTTCTGAGCTACTAATTGATAGTGGTCACCCCAGCCAGATACCTTATCTGCTATCCATTTAGGAACTCCTAACTTAAGCAATCCCCATAATCGTCTAGATTTCTTCTTCCATTGCTTCCAGATAATCACTCGTAAGCGAGTACGCAAGCGCTCATCTATGCTGGTGACTATACTTTTCATATTTCCCAGCGAGAAATAGTTTATCCATCCTCGAATAGACAAATTCAGTTGCTCAATACGTCTTGTTAAGTCTATACTCCATTTCCTCTGTGTTAGCTTCTTCAATTTAAGCTTAAATCTCCGAACACTATCTTGATGGGGGCGACTTTTCCAACCGTCTGATGATTTCCAGAACCCAAAACCTAGATATTTCAACTCTCTTGGTCTGGTAATCTTAGTCTTGGTCATATTTACTTTCAAACCTAGCCGTTTCTCAATAAAACGACTGACTGAATACATCACACGCTTAGCGCCTGCCTCGCTTCCAACCGTAATCACACAATCATCTGCGTAGCGCACAAATCGAAGCCCTCTCTTTTCTAATTCCTTGTCCAATTCATTAAGCATGACATTGGATAAGAGAGGAGATAAATTTCCTCCCTGTGGCGTGCCAACTAGCGTTTTATGACGCTGACCATTAATGATAACACCTGAATGAAGATACTTACGAATCAAGGATTCCGTATCTCCGTCTTCGATAATGTTATGTACCAAGGACATCAATCTATCTTGAGGAACCGTATCGAAAAATTTCTCTAGGTCTATATCCACTATCCACTCATAGCCGTCATTTAAGTACTCTAAGAACTTCATGATGGCTTTTTCACATGACCTATTTGGTCTGAAGCCATAACTCGTATCTGAGAAATGAGGTTCACAAATAGGGCTAATGACTTGAACAATGGCCTGTTGAATCATTCTATCCATAACCGTTGGAATTCCTAGTTGACGGATGCCTCCGTTTGGTTTAGGAATCTCTACTCTGAGAACTGGTTGAGGCTTATATTTTCTCTGTTTTATCAGTTCCTTAGTAAGGCGCCAGTTTTGTCTGAGATAATTATCCATTTCTTCTATAGTAATTCCATCAACCCCAGCTGAGCCCTTATTGGATTTTACTTGATTGTAAGCTTCAAGCATATTTTCGCGTGATAGTATCTTATCTAGCAATTTTGACATGTGCGTATTCCTTTCTTGTTTTGGTGCCTGAGGGACATCTTATATTGGTGAACCTTTATCTAGTCAATACGTGACAGACTCCAGTTCTATCAGACCGTTCGTTTTACAGACACAAGTGAAGTAGGATTACTTCGATTAGTTGTTCACCCCTTCGCTCCACTTCCATTACAGAAGTTTCCTCACTACTATGGGCTCGGCTGACTTCTCATGATTCGTTGTTACTACGCTTTCAGCGCTCATGAGACCTCACGGGATAAGTCGTACATCTTTCCTCGTTTACTCTCGTGATTTACGCATATAGGTTACGGCTACCTTTTTGGACTTTAGAGTTTGAAGCCCCCTTATCCGCTATATACGCCTTACTATCACGTTCCTGTTCGTAGAGCCACGATTTCGCTATCCCTTCCTCTCCCCGCTACCTCACAATAGTCAGGCTTGGGAATCGCTATTGGGTTCACCGGTAGCGGGGGCCCACAGAGGACTTACACCTCAGATATACGACATGCCCGTCGTACGTCAAAAACCACACAGTGTTTCTTTCAGCTTGATGATGCTCAAGACTGAAATCACTGTGTGATTTTATTATGACATTAATGTTTATCTAGAATTATTGAATAACTCTTTTTCGAATTCTTAATCCTTTTTCCCTTTTTTGACAAAAGCGGCAGAGAGAACTAATCCAAGACCACCTAACAAGGCTAAAGCAGCTGATTCTTTTCCACCTGTTGCTGGAAGTTGATCTTTAACTTTAGAAATCGATGATTGTGGTTGTTCTTGTTTTTGGTCTTGAGCCGTTTTCACTGATGTACTTGCAAATTCATCGGACTCTTCAACAGTAGTTTCAACATTACTATTGCCACTGCTCATCTTATCTCCATCAATTTTATCAACTGAATCTTCCAAGTTTTCCTCTGTTGGAGTTGCTTGATGGCTTGCTGTTCCTTTATATTCTGGAACTTCATGAACAGCTGCTTCAACACCATTTACGCCACCAGTATATTCTGGGACTTCTACTACTGAAGCTGGTTCATCGCCCTTACTTGTATTTGGAGCTGGTTTGGCTGGTTCTTCTGGAAGTTCTTGGTGGAATGTCGTCATTTCGTAGAACTCTGGTTTACCTCCTTCCCAAACAAGTTTCACATCCAATAATGGAGATTTATCTCGAACAGCAAATGTTTGGAAGCTTGAGGTAATCTCACCTATTTCTGACCAAGAATCTCTTCTATCTGATTTAAGAGTTCGAGCCAATACTCGAGCCTTCACTCCTTGCGGAAGACTTGAAACAAGTCGGATATGGTTCACATCTGTCGGTTCTGACAAGTGGTAGACCAGCTCGCCTTGTTCTTTCTCAGCCTTATAGCTAGTCAATACCTTACCATCTACAAGGTTGGTGTAGAGATTACCTTGGCTTTCACCACTGTTTCCTTGAACAGTTGGGTCATTAATTGGTTTCACGAATTCGCCATCATTGATAACCAACTCAGTGAAGCCTACAAAACGAGCATCATAGTTAGCTGTAAATAGAACACGGAGATAATTGGCTTTAACTGGACTTGCAAGTTCACCCTCGATGTAGCGGTTTCCTGGCATCTTAGAATCATGTGTCCAACCATCTGTCAAGGAATCATCACGTGTCTCATTAGTAACACCGTCACCAACTGTCACAAGATCTGTCCAAGTCTTGCCATCTTGACTGACTTGAATCTTACCATCACGCAGATAATTTTGAGTTCCATCTTGAATATAAGCTCTAATTTTCTTAATGTCACGTTCGCTACCAAGTTTCAAGGTGATATGACCGTCTTTACGAGCATAGTCTGAGAATTCTACAAAGTTATTATAAACTCCATCGAACAATTGATCCAAGTTCTTAATCTTACGAACATCATTGCTACCATATGTTGGATGGATTCCCATTGATGTCGAATCAAGTGTGGTTGGTTGAACTTCTTTTGTCTGAACAAGTAGAGAGGTTGCTGTCACTGCTTGTTCTTGGTCAGTCTTGTTGACCAAACGAACATAACGTACCAAGGACTTATCTGTCACTTGATCAGCTGGATACCATTCTTGGGCATTTGGAGAATATTCCAAATTGAGGGATGGATTTTCTGTACCAACCGCTTGAATAAGTTCAGCTTGGTGAAGACGATCAAGTTTCATACCCAAGTAACTATGAGCTGGAAGCTTGGTTCCGCTCGGAATTTGCATATTATAACGACCTAGGCTGTCATAAACTGGAGTTGACTTCAAGTTTTCAACGTTTGTATCAGTCAATTTGCTATTGCCTGCACGTGTTTCAACCGAAAAGTCAGCTATACGCCACCATAGGTTGGTATTCTTAGTGTTGCGAATACGGACATAGCGAGCTGAAATTGGAGTTTCGATTTCTTTGGTTTGTTCACCAGTCAAGCGATCCAATTCTTGCCATGAGTTACCATCTGCAGAATATTCAAGAACACCTTCTGCTAATTTATCTCCTGAACCTTGATGGAGACGAACCTTAGTCACAGGTTTGACTTCGCCTAAGTCTAGTTGTACCCAACTATTTACTGGAGTTGTATCCGTTCGATCAGCATTCGCAAGCATGGCTTCAGTATTGTCACGACCGTCTGTAATCTGACCAACTGTCGTATTGTACTTGTACATAAGATTTGGACTAATCGTCACAGTAGCTGACTGTTTAGAACGAGTAACTTCTACAGGGCGGTTAACAGCGATTTCTCGTACAGCAAACCAAGTATTATCACGATCTGAAGTCGCAATCATTCGAACAGCCTTAGCACGAATATTGAGTTTTTCATATTTAATAAGAGATTCATTTCCAGTGTAGCTTGGTTCTGAAAGTGTTACCCACTCATCATTTTCATTGAGGTACTCAACCTTAGCATTGTTAAAGGTATCACGAGGATTTGCTTGAGTTCCCATTGCAAAGGTCAAGTTTTGGAGTGGAATAGCTTTGTTAAATTTCAAGCCAATGTAATCACCAGTCTTGATACTGTTTGGCGATTTGATCAATGCATGAGTTCCCAAATCTCCATCAATCACCTCAGCAAGTCCGCCTTCCACACCTGTACGGTTCGTGATAAAGGTACTAATCACTTGGTCAGGATGCAAGGCTTTTTGAACTTCTGTTGCCAAGATTTCACGCAGTCCAAGCAAGAATGGACGGATATGTTGAACACCCAACTCAGCTTTTTCATCATGGTCTACATAATGGAAAGTATGAGTTTGAGACTGTTCATATAGTTTCAACCCCTTATAGTAGCTATCCCAAAGTTTTGCAGAGTCATTTGTAGCAATAGCTTCTGTACCATCAAGGAGAGCACTCAAGGCATCCATTTGGTCAATGGTATTGTCCAACCAATAATGGATTTGAGCACGCATTTTTTCATCACCAGATGCTTTATAAAGTTGAGCTGCAGCTTTTAGTTTAGCAAATTCCGCACGCAATCCCTCACGCTCTGCGCTGACATCTTGACCTGCTTTCAACTTAGACATAAATGTCGCCAATTTCGGAGCAAGTTCAACAGACTCTTCCAACTTCACAACACGACCATCCATGTTTTGGTTGATCATATGTTTACCAAGCTCACGGAAGGCAAGAGATGCTTCACTATCAGTAAACTTACCATTTTCAACAAAGTTAAAGGCGATATCGTTGACTGTCTTGGCTTCTTCTTCTGACTTCCATTGTTTCCATGCATATTGAGCTGCAGAGAAGAGGGCAATCTTAGAAGGCTCAGATTGTTGCATTGGGTTCAACATGATACCTGAAAGAAGACTAGGATCAACATTTGGATGAAGGAATTTCTCACCACCACCTAAGATTAAGTGTTGTTTAGAGTTATCTGTAACAGGCCAATTGACCCATAGGGAAACTGGACGATAGGTCTTACCACCTGCAGTCAGGTTGTTCTTAAGGTTAGAGAGGAAGCTTTCGGATACTTCACCCCAAATCTTACCACCAGTAAGGGTCATAGAGGTTGAAGTTGGAAGATTTTCATTGAGTGCTTTCAACTCATCTTCACGTCCATTACCCCAATACTGACCTGGGACAAAAATCATTTCCTTACGAAGACCGACATAAGTTTCTTGTTTTTTAGTCAACCAGTCTGTCATGTCCTTCATTAAGCGGTTGTAGCTATTATACCCACCAACTGGACTTGGAGCGTCATCGGCCAAAATACCGAACTCACGAACACCGACATCCATTAATTGAGTGAATTTAGCCTTAATGGTTTCCAAATCTTTTTGGTAGTCAGCGTCATTGCCAAAACGGATACGGTTGTTCATGAATGGATGGATGGTCCATACATAACGAGTCTTGTTCTGGTTTCCGACACGAGCCAATTCACGGATTTCAGCTAATTTTTCTTCTGGATAAAGTTCACGCCATTTCTTATTATGGTATGGATCATCTTTTGGTGCAAAGAAGTATTGAGTCAACTTCAAGTCACCGCCATAACGCATCAATTCTGCACGGTCAGCATTACTCCAAGGATTTCCATAGTAACCTTCGATAAAGCCACGGTTCTTAATTTCAGCATAGTCTTCAACTGTTACGTTACGCAAGACTGGAGCTTCACTTTCATTCAGCATGTGTTTAAGAGTCGTCAAACCATAGAATACAGCATCTGTATCTTTACCGACGATAGAGATTGTATTGTTCTTGATTGATAAGGCATAGGCATCAATCTTATCAAAGAGTCCTTGAGAAATTCCAGACACTTCTTTTTCAGCCTGTGAATTTTGACCATGAACACCAAGGTAGATGTTGGTAGCACCTGCCACTGCTGATTGACTGCTTGTGTATGAGATTTGATGATCTTGTAAAACACTCTTCAAGCGGTTACGAGTATAGATATCCAAATTATCCCCCATAACAAGATTGACTTGTTTATGGAGTTTTGTAACACCTTCATCGTAAGTTACTTTTTGTGGCGTTGGGAAGACTTTGTACTCTTTCTTGAGATAATCTGCGCTCTTGCTGGCAGCTGCAATACTATCTTCGCTAGCTGGTTTGCTTGCTGTGAATTGATCCGCTAGTTCAACTGTCCCATCACCTGTTTGCTCGACTTTTGGAGTTTCAGGTGTAGATGGTTGTTCTGGTTCTGGTGTTTCTTGTCCCTCTTTGATAGGTTTCAATAGATGAACTTCAGCTGCACTTGCAAAGCCCCCAACACCTGCTAGAACTTTCAACTCAATCTTGTTAGTCTGAACAGGAGCAAAGTTGACTGTTTTTTCTTGGGTATTGTTGTCCCAGTTTCCTTCTGAAACCTTGACCATTTGGCCATCTTTTTGTGCATAGATCTCGTAGCGAGTCACGACTCCATTTCCACCACCTGGACGTGGGAGATAAGTCAAACCATTGACTTTTTCTGCTTCTTTCAAGGTCATAGAAAGAGTGTACGGAGCAGTATCACCAGTCCATTTAGTATGCCAGAATGTGTTTGGATCATTGTCAAAGGCTTTTTCAACAGTGCCTTCAGTCGCTGTTCCTGGTGTTTCTTGACTAGTTGCAGAAACTGTGAAATGTTCTGTTGGAATCAAACGAGGATTTACAAATGGTTTATCTGATAACTCTGCACTATGTAAGATTCCTTTGAACCCACCAATGCTTTCAAGAGGTAGAACCAAGCTATTGTGAGCAAAGCGAGGGTGAGCTGGATTTGCGATACGTTCAATCTTCTCACCATCCACATAGAATTCCGTTGATTGTGGTTTAGTCACAATAGAGATTTGATAACGTTTGTTCTTTTCAAGTTTTTTCTTGAATTGGATATGGAACTGTTCAAATTGATAAGCAAGATAGCCGTCTTTATCAGCTAGATAGATACGGTTGTTTCCACTTGTTGAGAAGGTTTGTTCACCGTCTCCAGTGACAGTTACATCAAACTTCAAGACATGACTTGGACCAACATCACCAGCTAATCCTTCGATACTACTGTCTTTCTCAAAAGCCAATCCCTGCTCGCTTGTCTTCACCTTCTTGCTCGCATAGTTCTTCACAGTTTCAGGATTAATAGTAAACAAGTCACTTTGATCAATCGCTCTGTCAGGATTTGACTGTGGTGCATAAGGGCTAGTTGGTAGGGTACGTTCTGCAAATGTCGCTGCCGCACGGTCAGATCCCCAAGTGCGTTCTGCAGTTGTTTGCATGCTCTTGAAGAAGCGTTTAAAGATATCATAAGATGTCAAACCTGTCTCATGAAGGTCGATATTGTCATTCCAAACTGCGTGGCCACCACCAATTATATTTGGATTTGATGCTTCTAGAAATGGGCCATGACCAGTTCTGAAATCGTTTGGTGTCCAACCATTATATTGAGTTTCATAGTTAGCATAATCACCATAAGCAGCTTGACGATTATCTCCATTCGGAACGCTATATGTTGGGATATCTGTGATATTAATAATCTTAGCTCCCTGAGCAATAGCTTCTTTTGGTTGCTGCCAGCCAATACTCCAGATATCAACTTCTACATCTTTCCAATCAACAGCTGTTTTACCTCGTTTCGCACTGAGCGATCCCCAAATACGAGGTGTATATCCTTTTCCTTTAATGTATTTAATAAGGTCATTGACATAACGACGATAGCTTTCTCTACTTCCGTAGTATTCATCCGTTCCGATATGAACAGTAGATACCCCATGAAGTGGTGCATCTGGACCATCAAGAAGTTTGTCATAAACCGATTTGACAAAAGCCAGCGTTTCATCGTATTTATTATCTAGATCAAGCATGGCTACGCGCTCTACGTTATGTTTACCTCTGTAATCGCTCAGACTACCTTGATACATGAGATCAGGACGAACTTTGACAAATGACAGAGCATGACCTGGTGTGTCAATTTCAGGTACTAGATTGATATGCAAGGCCTTAGCAAGTTTAATCAGATTTTGCATTTCTTCTTTAGTATAGTGCTCATCTGATGTTAATTTTTGACCATTCTTACCGACAATATCTGTCTCTACACGGAAACCTGTCTTAGCATGTTCTAGAACATACTTAAGCTCTTCTTCTTGTGTTAAGTTCTTACCTGCCAAGTGTTCCTTTAGGAAGATATAGTTATCGTTGAGGTGCAACTGCAAGTCGTTCATCTTGTAGTAAGCCATGTTAAGCATGATGTCTACAAGGGCATCATAAGGAATAAATTTACGACCTGTATCTAGCATAAAGCCACGGTGACTGAAGCTTGGGAAATCACGGATTTCTCCATTTTGGAGATTGCTTTCCCCCATTTGAAGAAGAGTACGAGTAGCATAGAAGGCCCCTGTGTTCGTTGCAGCTTCGATGGTAATGACACCATCTTGGATAGTGATGCCATAGCCTTCCTTACCATACCCCTTATTTTCAACTTTTTTAAACTCGATTCGTTTTTGAGCCTGCTTGTCACCTGTCGCAAGTTCCAATCCACGACTTGCAAGGTCTGACTGGTAGAAGGTTGCAGCCTGATCAAAGCCTGAATCTCCTGTCGCAAGAACTGTATCTGAAGTGATAGAAGATTGACCTTCTTTTCCATACCATTGTTGAACAGCTGGGGCTACTTTTGGTTTGACACCCACACCTTCGTCCTGATGTAGCCCCTTGATGACTACTTCAAATTCTTTAGTAAAGGTATGTGAATCTTTAATTTGCTCTACCATAACCTTAACGCGTTGATCAGTTAGAGGCTTATAAATGTGATTTTGAAGGTCAATCACACCTTGTTTGTTGCTACCGATAAGACTGACTTTTCCTGGTAGAGTTGGCAAGACAAGAGACTGTCCGTCTTTAGCTATAGTCAATTCTGTAACCTGACGGATATCCGTTACCTTACTTGTATCAGGAATATTCGAATAAGCTCGAATTTCTTGAATACCAACATTTCTCCAGCCCATTGTACCCGCTTGATAGTCATTGATTTCTAACTTGAGATATTTAGCTTGAATACTATTGGCTAAGTCAACTTTCTCATCTAAAACAGGTTCTCCAGTCTTGGTATGAGCTAGCTTCCATTGTTTTTCTCCACTAGCATTTACATCATCTTGACCTGCATAGTAGAGACTCCAAGATTTGATATTTGGATTATTTTGCCCATTGCGAACGCGACGATCCCAATCAATTTCCACATGTCTAATAAGTGTAGTCTTGGGAAGAGTTAATTCGAAAGTTGGTTTGTCAATATTTTGATTTGTTGCCCAACGAGTATCAGGATTACCGTCCACTGCCTTGTCAGCAGTATAAGGAGTACCAGTTTCTGAGTCGTTTGCTTGGACAGTGACACCTTCTAAGTGGTTACGATCTTCTCTATCTTCAATTTGCTTTTCAACTGGTTTGATTGTAGGTGTAGCTGGTTCTACAGGTTTAGAATCTGCTTTTGGTGTTTCAACCGGCTTCAGAGTCTCAGCTGGTTTGGGAGCTGTTGGAGTTGTTGCTGGGCTTGTTTCTTCAGTTGTTGAAGGACTTGTTCCTGCAGTATTTTCATGATTTTCTTCATGTCCTGCATCTGCCGTTGCTTCTGATTCAGCTTTCTTTAAAACAGCTGCTAAATCATCTGGCAACTTGTCTAGGGGCTGAGCTTGTGTGATTGTTCCTTCTTTCTCAGGTGTTCCAACTGTCTCAGCAGCCTGCACTACATTTGCACCAAAGATACTAGCACCGATCATTACAGAGGCTGCACCAATTGCAAATTTTCGAATACTATAGTGACAGCGTCTTTCAAAAAAATGTCTATTCATTTTTCTCCTATTCCTTTCATCCACTTATCACAGTAAGCGGTCTCATTTCCCATTTAAAAATGGAGAGAACCTAGAGGTTCTCTCCAACTAAGTTATTTCTGTCTGAATCCTAGTCCCGGTAAACTTTAAAATCCAGTCTTCTTTAATTTTCTTTACGTTTTGTTACAAGTACAGCAGCTGATAAGGCAAGACCGACGCTAGCTAGGAAGATAGCTGTATCAGATTGGCTTTCTCCTGTTTCTGGCAATCTCTTCTGATCTTCTGTTGAAACTGAAGTTTTAGATTCTGCAAGTTTTCCTTGGCCCAATTGACCAATCTGATACTCAGGTTTTTCAATAGTTGGTGTTGCTTGATCGCCTGCTGTAGCCAATAGTCCTGTGTAGGCTGGCTCTTCGTTTACCAAAGCTTCTACTGCATTAGCACCGCCTTTATATTCTGGCTGAGTTGCTAGTGTAGGTGCTGCTTCTTCACCCGCTGTTCCAAGCGGGCCTTTATACTCAGGCACTTCAAGAATCGGTGCCACCTCTTCACCTTTGCTACTTGTAGGAGCATCTGGTTTAGCAGTCTGATCTTGTAGTTGGTTGAGATATTCTGCAAAGTAGGCAACCATTCTTTCAGTCAAGAGATGGTTATCCGTAGCATATTTCATGCTAGCTACTACACTTGCTACCTCCTCTTGATTTTCTTTGCTGGTCAATTTTTGAGCTTTCTCTAAAGCTGTTTCATAACCTGACAAATCAAGAGCTGTTTCTGCAACCTGTGGACGACTAAAGATTAACTCAGCAGCAGCTTGATATTTATCACCACCGTCTCCATAAGTCTTAGTACTTGTCAAAACAATTTTCTTAGCCTTGATTGTCTTACCAAAATCAATATCTTTTGGTTTATTGTTATCTGGCCAATCAGTTGCAGTGAAAGTATGTTCTTTACCAGACTCATCTGTCACAACAAGTTTCACATCACGCAAGTTACCATTTGATCCTGATCCACGTGGCACATAACGGAATCCAATGATTTCTGTCGCTTCTTTCAATACCATAGTTGCAGGTTTACCAACATCTCCACCATTCCAAGACGTATGCCATAGACTTGACAAGTTACCATCAAAGGCATTGGCCAAATCTTCCCCCGCTTGCGCTGGAGCATTTAGACTTTCAAAGTCTTCTGCTACCAAGGCTGTTTTCTTTTGTACCAAGGCATTCTTCAGAGCGTCAATCTTAGCAATTTCAGCACGCGCTTCTTCTACACTAATGTCATCATCTGCTTGACTGAGGTTAAAGACAGCTTCCTTCAAGGCATCCATAGATTCCTTAGTATAGTTAGTCATAGCAACTGTTGGCAAGTAATTCTTCAGAGCATTTTCTGTCAACATCTTACCAGTTAACGTGATTTCCTCGATTTGAAGTTTATCCATAATGAAGTCATTGTAACCACGGAAGTTCGCATTCCCACCAGAATCTCCACGAGTATTGCTTGCGTTACCAGTTGAGTAGATACCTACCCAAGTATCGCCTGTTTCTGCACCTGTTACAAGGAAGGTTACCTTCTTAGCTTTCTTAGAATCTGTCCAAGTATTTGGCAATTCATGCATTTCCAAATTGCTTGCTTGATTACCGCGACGACCTGACTGGAATTCTCCCTTACCGACTACAAAGGCATAGGTATTGTCAGAGCCCGCTTCGTATTCAAAGGTTACACGATAAGTCTTACCAGCTTCAAAACGGAAGTTTTGAGGAATTGTTTGGTAAACCAAGTTACGACGGCTAACTAGCCCATTTGTCTTCAATGACCAATTTCCTTCGATAACATCATCGACTTTCTTACCATTCCAATCACGTTGTGTATATGGATCATGTTTTTCAGATAAGTGAGTACGATTATCCTCAACTCCTTCGATACCACCAATTACAAATGGGAAAATACCTTGAGCAACATTTTCAAAGTCTTGTTTAAATGTTCCTTTAGCTGTATCATGATTATCTCCGTACATACTTGAATTATTTTCAAAGGTACGAATTTCATCAAAGTAAGTTGCTTCATCACCAGCTTCACGACTCAAAGTAAGAGTGACATTTGATACATCTGAACCTGTTGTAAAGAAGGCATACATGTTTTGGAAGTAACTTGTATCGTCAACTGTAGCATTGTCACGACGAGTATTATGGGCATAGGCCTTAACATAGTTAAGAGCTAGTGACTTATTGGTATAGCTAGTCACTTCTTTTTCACCAGTATTAACTGTGATACTTGCCTTAGCATTACTACGGTTATCAACACCGACATAAACAGCATACTTAGTATTTGGTTTCAAACCAGTCAGTTTCTGAGTAAGGCTGACTGTGCTCTTGTTGCCTTGGATACGAAGCATTTCATTTGCGCCTTGTGATTTGACAATTTCTACCTTAGAAGCATCACCAGAAATAGTCCAGTGTTTCAAAGTTCCACTGTTAAATCCTTGGTCATAGATATGCATACCTTCACTCCATGACATTTCAGGATTGGTTTGTTTTGAACGGTAGAGAACATATGGTTGATTTGCAGTAAGATTAAGGGTAATCTTACCATCTTTCACAGCTACTTCCTGTTCTTCAGTCTTACCTTGGTCAGTTAGTTTATAAAGGTAAACCTTGTTCTTTGCCCAATCGTTCGGAAGTGTCCAAGTTGTTGCACCAGCTTGCGTATTGAAGTAGTACATTTTTTCCTTATCAGCAGGAAGTTTTTTACCATTTGCATCCCAGTTCCAAGGAGTCAAGTAAGCTGAACCATCTTGGATGACACGTCCATTGAGAGTCACTGTACGTTCACGGTATTGTGGACTGTTGACATCATTAGATTTACGAGCTACAACAACCTTGTTATTTGCAGCATCAACCAATTCAACTTTCATTTCTGGAGTCCATTTATAGGTACTACCATTGTCAGTCATGGTTACTGGCTTGCCATCTTCCCATTTGCTGACTGTAAAGTGTTGGAAGTACTTGGTCATGACATCATGAGCAAACAAGTTGGTTACATAGCCATTGTAGTCACTTCTTCCTTGCCAACCTTCAAAGTCTTTCATGCTGTAACCACCTAGAAGTGGATAGTTAGCTGCTCCACCGTAACTTCTGTAATCCCCAACCCAAGAATCTTTTTGGTGGTTGCGGATAAAGCGCGTGATGGCACTGTTGATACCTTTATTAGTATAGCCACCATAGGTCAAGTCAGCTGCCCAGTGTTGGAAGGTAGAGTCGTATTCACCACCATGGCCCCACTCGATCGCAAAGCGCCAGCCTTGTTTGTTAATTTCTTTAGCAAGAACGTGGGTAGCCCAGGCACCATTATCACCTGACTGGCCATTGCCCCAAACGTCCACATAGATAAAGTCGAGACCTTCACCAAGTTTGTTTTTCAATTCTTCCCAACGAGCTAAGCGACCATGCGCCAAGTCATAAGCAGCATCAATGTTAATACCTTGATCTAGCCAGTTCCAACCATAGCTGTAGCTTCCATCTGGATTCTTACGAAGAATATTTTCGTTAAAGTATTTAGACTCAGGATAAGTTTCAGAAGCGTTAACGTGGATACCTAGATGAGCTCCATATTTCTTCGCTTTCTCAATCAAAGCCTTGAAGTCTTCAACTCCACCAATACGTTTACCAATATCAGCATAGTTCAAGTGGCCTGAGTCATGGCCTTCACTACCATACCCTTTAAGAAGAACACCTTGTCCAAGACCATCTGTATGGAGATTGATCTTCTTAATACCATCCAAGGTCATAAGGAATGGGTTTTGTGCTTGAGAACCAAAGTTCATCGCGATACGATATGCTGTGATATCCTTGACTTTTTCCCAACCTTGAGGGTTGTTCATGATACTACGATAAGCAATGGCTCCATCCTGCCAGTCGACTTTACTATCCGCATTGGCATCTTCAGTGATCACAACCTTGGCACTTGGAAGTTCCTTAGTATATTCTGGGAAGACAATGCCCTTATATGCTTTTTCCCATTGCCATTCAGAGCTTTGAATTCCCACATAGTTTGTATTTCCAACAGTTTGTTTGAATGCTGTCAGACGAGTCCAGTCATTCGAGCCACCACCGTAGCTGTTTTGAGAATTGCTCCAGACACCTGCAGCAAGCTTATCTGTAGAAACAAAACCATACATGTAACCCTTAGCCAAATCTTTCATTGGATTGGTTACAGCAATATGATCATCTCCACTGATATGAGTGTTGTTTGACATAGTTGCCCCATCAAACTTAGCTCCAGCTTGGTCGCTTGAAACCGACACAAGTGAGTTCCCTAAGAAATTGATAGAGGAGAGAAGTTTTCTTTCATCATCAATCTTCTGACCTGGAGTAACTTGGTTGTGGTTGACAATCTTGGTTACATCAAAGTGCAATTGATTGTCCACAACTTGCAAACGTACGGTCATATCTGAATTGATGAAATTCTTCTCATCACGAAGCTTCATCAAGTACTCTGCAGTAGTATCATTAATCTTCTTATAGGTGACTTCAGGTGTAATTTCGTGATTGTTTACTAAGATTTTCTTAAGTTGTTGAACTTGTCCTGGCAAAGTATGACCATTCAAAGTATATTCCTTGACACGTGGAAAGGCTTGGTCAATCACTGCTTTTAGGACTTTAGACTGGATGGTATCATAAGTCACTTTACTATCATCTACCACCGCACCAGTTTCTTTTTCAGCAGTAGCTTCAGTAGCTTGAACTCCGTCTTGATTGTCAGTCTTAATATTTACAACTGTCTTTTCAGTACCATATGTACCAGCTTTCAGTAAGATTTTCTTTTCATTTTTAAGATTTTCATTAACAGCGGCTGGCAAAGTAGCCGTATCAAAAAGTTTTACATCATTATTTGTTGCATTCAGCTGACCATCTGATTTTAAGCTAATAATCAGATGATTCACTGATCCATTTACTGGAGCTGCAACACGACCACCCTGATACCATGTGCTATTACCTGGTGTCTTGTATTCCCAGAACCAACCTGATTTATCATATCCAACAAAGACATTATTGTTTGTATCTTTAAATTTCAAGAAAACACCAAAACGTGATTTGCCTGTTTCAGATTCTTCTTTGAAAGTGAGATCTACATTCGCATTCCCATTCGCATCCACAGTCAATCCTTGTTTTTCAAACAAGGCTGGTTTGCTGGCATTGTCATTTTGATCTGTTGAAGACAACTTATTGTATCGAACACCATTTTCCTCACGAATGGCTACAGTCCCTTGTTGTTCTTTTCTTGCTACAGTTTGCCATTCAGGAGTAACTTCCGTTGGTGTCTCTGGCTTAGCTGTCGCTGGTTTTTCTTCTTTCGGCTTATCTTCTTTTGGCTTTTCTTCAACTGGTTTTTCAGTTTCCTCTAAATTCGCTGGTTTTGAACTAGAGATTCCCTTAATATGATCCTGGATCCATTTTAGTTGAGCTGGAGAGAAAAGGATGCCTCCACTACGGACTCCAACCACACCATTTTGATGAACCCCAATCAATTTACCATCCGTATCAAATATACCGCCACCGCTAGCACCTGGTTGTCCACCTTGATATCCAACTCCTTGAACACCTTCACCATAAGATTCAGCAAAATCCACAGTACTGTTAATAACTGGTGCCAGCTTACCAGCAGGATAGCCAAACATATTGACTTTATCCCCAACTTTCTTAACAACTGGCTTTTCAGTGACTTCTACAGGAGCATTTTCAAGAACTGTACGCAATCTTACAAGAGCCAAATCGTTCTTATAACCCTTTAGATAGCCGTCCCGATCCCAGTGAATCACATCTTTTTTACTAAATTTTACATCATCTAAACCAGGGTAGGATATACTAAAAATATCGCCATCCCCTTTATCATTATCCACAACCTTACGAATATTTCCATCTTGCTGATCCTTGATAAAGTTGTGAGAAACAGTCAAAACAAGATCCTTACCAATGACAATACCACTACCTTCTCCTGATGGAGTCTTAATCTTAACAGTAGCGCCATAGTTCAATTCTCCATTTTTTGTTTTAGCAACATCGTCAGGAACTAGACTGCCAGTATCTTGTGCTAATTGGTCTTTATTTACCTCTTTACCATTATCAGTGGCTTTTTCAACTTTGCCTTCCAATTCTTTCGGCAACTTGTCAGTAGTTTCTTTGTTTTTCTTTTCAAGAGCTAATAACTCTTCTTCAGTTTTTGGTCCATCTGTTGTTTCAGCAGAACCTGGATTTGCTACTGCGGCTTCCTTATCGAACTCTCGTCCATTATCGCTCGCCTTTTTATCCAAATCAGCCAGCTCACTTGGCAAATTATCTGTTGAGCCAACTGTTGGTGTGTTAGCCATTACTGGAGCAGTAGCAAAAAAACTAGCCCCAATCATAACTGAAGCAGCACCTAGTGCAAATTTACGAATACTGTATGTACAGCGTTTTTCAAAAAATCGTTTATCCATTAAGTCCTAAATCCTTCCACTATATACGTAAGCGTTTACATCTGCTGTTCAAAAAAATACTCCTTTCTGTCTAAAAAGTGTAACACTTACGTCATTAAATAAAAAATGATTATACTTTTAATATAACAGATAATAAGAAATAAAGCAATAGAAAAGATAGGGAATGACTAATTTTTTCTTTCAATCCTAGTAAAATTGAAGTATAAAATCTCCAAAATACTCTAGAAAAATCATGACCACCCGTCAAACGGGTGGTTTGTACCAGGGCTATAAGCCCAAATTACCAGCCAGCGCCTAAAGACGCTGGCTTTCACGTTGTTCAAGCCTTATTGCTCTTGACTCGTCACTTGCCTCTTAAAGAGGCTTTAGTATTACTTACCACTATCCCTAAAGGGATCCTCATATTCTTTTACACTCAATTTATCTAGTGCTATATCATGCTTTACTCGTTCTCAAATTTTCATACTCATGAAGAAATCATCCACTGGATAATTTCTTTACTCTTGAATATATTTCTTAATTGTGGCTTCATTGAGCCCTACTGTACTCACATAATAACCTTCTGCCCAGAAATGCCGATTCCCAAACTTGTACTTGAGATTGGCGTGTTTGTCAAACATCATGAGTGCACTTTTGACTTTTAAATACCCCATAAAACTTGAAACACTTATCCTCGGCGGAATACTTACTAACATATGTACATGATCAGGCATCAAGTGACCCTCGATAATTTCAACTCCTTTATAACTACATAAGCGATGAAATATTTCGCCTAAACTACTTCGATATTGATTATAAATAACTTTTCGTCTATACTTAGGGGTGAACACAATGTGATATTTACACATCCACTTTGTGTGTGATAAACTATGTGCCTTTTGTGCCATATTTTTCTCCTTTCGCTTTACAATTGGCTTGAACACCTTTATTGTATCGCGTTTGGAGTTTTTTGGGTATAACCTTCGACACGCACCCGCATAGCGGGTAGTTCTTTTGCCTCGCACCTAACAGAGCGAGACGGACTGAAAGTCACATAATAAAATGCATATCATCAAATTTTTCCAATATCTGATAATATGCATTTTTCTGATTTTAAAGATTTTTTAACCAACCTCATACATTTTAGAAAAAAGAAGTTGATTCTCAATTTGAATTTTTCTCTTTTATACTTTCTTTACAAAAACCAATTCCTGTTGCTGGGACAGGTCTTCTCGGTAGTTAAATCCTGCAAAGCTTAACTTACGAGCTTCCTCCACTGTTTTTACTTGATTTTCTATCAGGGCTGTCAGGAAGGCTCCACGCGCTTTCTTAGAAATAGTTGAGTGAATTTTCAACTGACCATCTCTATCCTCCAAGAATTTGAAGGTCACCATCTTTTCTCTGATTTCCTTAGAAAATACGGTCTCAAACTCGGACGACAAGAGGGAGAAAATCACTTCTTCCTGCTTCAGAGCTTCATCATAGACGTCCTTCCAATGGCTCTTCAAAGTCTTACCAGCGACTTTTAATTTCATCAAAAAATCCAAACGGTAAGGGGCTATGGGTGACAAGGCTGGAATGACACCGTACAAAGCCGAGGTAATGAAGACATGATTTTCAAGATAGGTTTGTTCTACCTCGATCAATTTATCTCGCTTGATATGGCGGTACATAAGCCCATCAAAAAGTTTCAAGGATGGGTAGTTTTGAGCAGTTTGGTTTTTTAAAGCTTGGATATTTTGAAATTCTTCCGCAGCTTTCTCGGCTGATATCTTATAAAAACTCTCCAATTGACTAGCAGAATAGAGGGCCAAGGCATCCAGCACAGCCTGACTTTCTGGTTTTAAAGGAGCGGATTCAATACTCGGCAAGTCTGTGTTCATTTCTTTTGCTGTTGGGATTAAAATTTTCATATTGATAGTGTAGCATATTTTTTTGCCACTACCAAGGAATTCATCTGAAAAGAGACTGGGGAAAGTCTTAGAAATCAGAAAAACGCATCTATCAGGTGTTGCAAAACCTTGATACAATACGTTTATTATGGAAAGATTTACTTCATTTTTTCCTGAAATTAAGATTTTTCTCCAGCCTCTCCTCTTACTGCACTTTAAAGGTCTTGAGATAATTGTCTTTACCGACTTGACCTTCGAAGGTTTTACCATTTTCAAGGTAAGGGAGGTCATCTGATACAGAGGCCTTGACCTTATATATCTTGCCATCAACTTTAAAGAAGTAGACAGTATCGCCCTTGATAACAGCTGATTTGAGGTCTGCTACCACACCCTTGATGCTTTCTGTCGTTGCATTGTCAATTTCAAGGTCGTTTTTCTTGGCGTACTTGCTGAGCAGCTCTTCCACTGTCGTAGCTACGATGACATTCTGGTACTCGACTGCGTCTACCAAAGCATACTCTTTGACCAAGCCTGCATTGTCCTTCAAGCCCATGATATAGAGAGGCTTATCATTGAGGTTGATGAGGATTGGGAAGGTCGCCTTGTAGGATTTCTCCTGAACAGCACCTTCGGCTGATTCACGGGCTGATTCTTCGGTCGCAGAAGCCAAGCTGTACTTAGTGATTTCTCCTGTTCGCATATTTTCAAGGATGAAACCAAGATTACTTTCATCCGCATTGGCCGACGTCACACCTGTGTAGAGGTAGATGTCATTACCGATAGACAAATAATTATATCCCTTGGTAGTCTGGGTCACGTTTTTCTTGGAAATCATGGCATTCCAGAAACCATCCTTGTACTTGCCGTTATAGTTGATTTGCTCGATGGTTTCCTCAGCTGGATAGACCCTGTCCACCCATTCTGG
The DNA here is from genome assembly GCF_963521865.1 of uncultured Streptococcus sp. GTDB lineage: Bacteria > Bacillota > Bacilli > Lactobacillales > Streptococcaceae > Streptococcus. The sequence continues at coordinate 86,933 of NZ_CAUQWY010000004.1, read as the reverse complement.
AACATCTGCCAAGCTGTATTCCTTGGTTTCTCCATTTGTGGCATCCAAGATAATGACTGAAACAGGACGAGGAACCGCAAGTCCAAATTGCTTTTGGTAAACCGTTGCTACATAGAAAGGATTACCCTCATCGTCCACCTCGAAAGATGGAGTCTTGAAGATTTTGGTTGGATATTTAAAGCGCAAGTGCCGTTTGACGTCGCGGTTAAAATACTCCGAGTCAGAATACTTGATTGGTGTCTTCAAGTCCACCAAATTCGCATTTCCAGTTACCATGTCCACCTTTATATACTCACCGATTCCCTTGGCTTGATTGTTAAACCATTTGATAGGGTCTGCATATTCTAGTGGCGTAACTCGATAAGGTTTCCCATCAATCGTCAGTTGGGTATAGGTATCTGCCGCTACGTATTGCGACACCTTATCTGTTAGGGAACCCAAGTAGCGGTCACCAATTTTTTCAGCAGTACTTCTATCTAAGATAGGAACCTTACTGGTGTCAGTCTTAGGAAATTCAGTAAAGTCTTTTTCCGTCACCGTGACTACATTGGCATAATTTTTAGCCTGAAAAATGCTAGAAGTCACCAAGGAAACCAAACCTGCCAAGAGAAGAATTCCTCCAATAGAAGCAAAAAGAACTTTCCCTAACCGATTGATTTTGAAACCCTCAAGATTTAAAGCAGCTTCCGCCTTGCCGTGGCGCACATGAACCGTTTTGACCAGATTGATCCCCTTGCCAAAGCCAAATAAGATTGATACAACCAGCAAATGCCCACAAAGGAAAAAGAGAAATTCCCAGCTGGTCAGGTTAAGAGGCGGTAAAAAGATATACCAGGTCGTTGCGATAAAAAGCAGTTCAAAGACTATTCGTTTCATTTGCTTTCCTCCTAAATGATTCGTCCTTCCAAATGATCCAGTTCATGCTGGCAAATCTGAGCTGGGAAGCCTGTCAAGGTAATGGTCTGTTCCTGCCACTTGCTGTCACGATAGGCAACCCTTATGGTTTCATAACGCTTAGTAGGTCTCACACCTACCAAGGACAAACAGCCTTCCTCTGTCTCATAAGGTCCTTCAAAGGACAGGAGCACTGGGTTAAACATGACCACAGGAACCAAGCCCAGATTAAAGATAATCACGCGCTTCTGCACCCCAATCATATTGGCAGCCAAACCAACACAGGTCTCACGATTTGCTAAGAGTGTATCCTGCAAATCTCTGGCAAGATACAGATCATCCTGATTTGCCAGCTGAGATACCTGAGATAAAAACAAAATATCCTTCACAATTTTCTTTTCCACTTCCTCACACTCCTCTTGCTTTTTACTATATTATAGCAATTATAGCACAAAAGCTGATAACTGTAACCCCTTACCCTCAACTGTAGTAAAAAGCCATCCGAAGATGACTTTTTTTTAAATCGCATTCTTATCAAAACCGAGTTTGCGTTGAATAAACTTAACAATTTCGACGATAATAATCATTGAGAAGCTTCCGCCCATAACGATTCCCCATTGAGACAAGTCTAGTTTGGTTACGTGGAAGATTCCTTCAAGCGGTTCTACGATGATTGTTGCCATAAGAAGGATGAAGGATACCAAGATGGACCAGTTGAAGGTCTTAGACTTGAATGGACCAACTGTCAAGATGGATTGGTAAACAGACTTGACATTGTAAGCATGGAAGAGCTGAATCAAACCAAGGGTTGCAAAGGCCATAGTTAGGGCATCTGCGTGCATGGCATGATTATCACCCACATGAACTGGGTAAGCAATTGCAAGACCATAAACACTCATAACAATAGCTGCTTGGAGTACACCTTGATAAATGATAGAACTGAAAACACCACCTGAGAAGAAGCTTGCCTTACGACCACGTGGTTTATGGTTCATGACACCTGGCTCAGCAGGTTCAACACCAAGAGCGATAGCTGGGAAGGTATCTGTTACCAAGTTAATCCACAAAAGATGAACTGGTTGCAAGACGTCCCAACCAAACAAGGTTGATAGGAAGATAGTCAATACTTCAGCAGTATTGGCAGAAAGTAGATACTGAATAGTCTTTTGAATGTTTGAGAAGACCTTACGTCCTTCTTCCACTGCAACGATAATAGTCGCAAAGTTGTCGTCAGCAAGAATCATGTCTGAAGCCCCCTTAGAAACCTCTGTACCAGTGATTCCCATACCGATACCGATATCGGCTGTTTTCAGAGCTGGCGCATCATTGACACCGTCACCTGTCATGGCAACGACCTTACCTTGTTTTTGCCATGCTTTCACGATACGAACCTTATGTTCTGGAGACACACGCGCATAAACAGAGTATTGACCCACTACTTTTTCAAAGTCTTCATCAGATAATTCGTTGAGTTCAGCACCAGTTAAAACGTGTCCTTCTGTATCATTTGCATCGATGATTCCCAAACGTTTGGCAATAGCTTCTGCAGTATCTTGATGGTCACCCGTAATCATGATTGGACGAATTCCAGCTTCCTTAGCCACACGAACAGCCTCAGCTGCCTCAGGACGTTCAGGGTCAATCATCCCAATCAAACCAGTGAAGATTAAATCATTTTCAAGCTCTTCAGAAGTAAGGTTTTCTGGAATACTCTCAATAATCTTATAAGCACCTGCAAGGACACGCAAGGCTTGGTGAGCCATTTCAGAGTTGTTTGTATGAATGAGGTTTGTAACCTTCTCATCAATCGGAGCAATATCCCCAGCTTTGTCACGAAGAACACAACGTTTCAAAAGTTGGTCTGGCGCACCTTTGACTGCTACAAGGAAACGACCATCTGGCAATGGGTGAACCGTTGACATGAGCTTACGGTCAGAGTCAAATGGCAACTCAGCTACACGTGGATATTTCTCTAAGAAACCTTTGACATCGTAACCCTTGTCCAAGGCATACTGGATAAAGGCTGTTTCGGTTGGGTCACCAATCAGATTGCCTTCCACATCGATTTTCGTATCATTAGCCAAGACAACTGAACGAAGAAGTGGCATTTCAAGACCTAGCTCAATGTCATCAGCTGAGTCATGTAGGACTGCATCGTAGAAGACTTTTTCAACTGTCATCTTGTTCATAGTCAACGTACCAGTCTTATCAGAAGCGATGATTTCGGTTGAACCAAGTGTTTCTACTGCTGGTAACTTACGAACGATAGAGTTTCGTTTAGCCAAAACTTGAGTACCAAGGGCAAGAACGATAGTTACGATAGCTGGGAGCCCTTCTGGAATGGCTGCAACGGCAAGCGCAACAGAGGTCATCAACTCACCGAGTGGATTTTTGCCTTGAATGAAGACACCCACTACAAACGTAACAAGGGCAATGACCAAGATAGCATAAGTCAAGACCTTAGAAAGGTTGTTCAAGTTTTGTTTAAGTGGTGTGTCTGTCTCATCCGCATCTTGAAGCATACCTGCGATATGACCAACTTCAGTGTACATACCTGTATTGACAACAACACCCATCCCACGACCATAGGTCACGTTAGAGTTTTGAAAGGCCATGTTGACACGGTCCCCAATACCAGCGTCTGCAGCAAGCTCGACTGTCAAGTCTTTTTCGACTGGCACAGACTCACCTGTCAAGGCTGCTTCTTCAATTTTAAGAGAATTGGCTTCTAGCAAACGTAGGTCTGCAGGTACCACATCACCTGCTTCAAGGGCAACGATATCTCCAGGTACCAATTCTTTAGAGTCAATCTCCGCCATGTGGCCATCACGAAGAACGCGAGCAGCTGGACTTGACATAGATTTGAGGGCTTCGATAGCTTCTTCTGCTTTCCCTTCTTGGTAAACACCAAAGGCAGCGTTAATGATAACCACAGCTAGGATAATGATGGCATCTGCGATATCTTCCCCACCAGAAGTCACGACTGACAAGATAGCCGCCGCAACTAGGATGATAATCATCAAATCCTTAAATTGTTCGATGAATTTGACCAGGATTGATCGTTTCTCGCCTTCTTCGAGCTCATTGTGGCCAAATTCGGCAAGGCGTTTTTCTGCCTCGCTTGATGACAAACCTTGCTCGGTCGCATCCACAGCCTTCAAGACCTCTTCAGGACTTTGAGTGTAAAACGCTTGGCGTTTTTGTTCTTTTGACATGTGTCTCCTCCTTGACATTGTGTGCAAAACAGACTCTCTTTTCCTCATCGTATCTTTTCACGACAAACAAAAAGAGACCTGTTAATCATAACAAGTCTCGCTGTTTAAGATAGGGCCGGAAAGCATACTTTTCAGTATAAAATTCGAAATGACGACACTATCACAGGTTTCTGCCAGCTACTCCCTTGAGTAGTACTATTATACCAAATTTTGAAAAGTTTTTAAAGAGTAAAGATTCTATAAAATTCTATCCTTATCAAAAGTACGTTCACTGATAATATATCTAGGACGACGTTTCGTTTCTAGGTAAATCTTTCCAATATACTCACCAATGACTCCCAAACTAATCAATTGTACTCCACCAAGTAAACTAACTATTGCATAGGTGCTTGTCCAACCAGCCACAACCGTACCAGCAAACTTACTCCATAAAACCCAAATAATCAATAGAAAGCTAAAGAATGATGTCAAGACCCCAAAACTTGTAATCAACCGAATCGGTTTGATTGATAAGCTTGTAATACCATCCATAGCCAAACCAAGCATTTTAGAAAGTGGGTAATGGCTCTCGCCAGCAATTCGTTCATGGCGCTTATACGAAACGTAAGAATATTTAAAACCAACTAAAGGCATTAAACCACGAAGAAAAAGATTAACTTCTTGGAACTTCTCTAACTCCTTCAAAAATCTTTTTGATACCAATCTATAGTCGGCATGATTGAAAACAACTTCTGCTCCAAATAAGCGTAGTACCTTATAGAAACCTTCAGCTGTAATTCGTTTAAAAGCAGAATCCGTGTCACGATTATCCCGTACACCATAGACAATTTCCGAACCACTTTTATACTCCGAAACCATATTGTCCATGCAATTAATGTCATCTTGTCCATCAGCATCAATGGTAATGACTATATCAGCAAACTGAATAGCTTCATACATACCTGCAAGGACACTACTCTGATGCCCCCTATTACGACTTTGTGACACACCAACTACAGAAGGAATGGAATTAGCATAACTTTCAATCAGTTCCCAAGTCCGATCCTTACTACCATCATTTACATACATGATTTTACTAAGAGGATGGATTTCTTCTTTCTTTACTAATTGTTCAATTTTTTCAACAAACATTGGATTAGTATGTGGTAAAACTTGCTCTTCGTTATAACATGGAATAACTATATATAAAATTGGATTTTTCCTGCTCATGCTATTCTCCTCCTTTTCTATAAATCATAGCTGTATCAATCTGTTTTTCTAAGTGATAATTTACTTTAATATAATCCTTAATAAAAGAGTCAGTCCTCTTACCATAATCCCATTCAGTATCAAATACAATATAGATAGGAGGATTTTCTTGTATAGATTTTTTAAACTCATCAATAATAACTCGATCATCTGTCACAGCTGGGATGAAGAAAAATTTTGTACTAGCTAGCCGTTCACTATACAAATAAATTGTTCCATTTTGACGGTGTGTATAAATTCGGTCATCCATCGACGTATTTTTCTCTATATAGCTAGCAACGCGTTGCTGTTTCTCAGATCTATTCAGATATCTTGTATTCATACTTTTCATGATGGATTTTACATCATTCTGGTATACAATAATAAATCCTAAGAATAAGACAAAAAATACTTGAAAAGACATTTTCTTGGATATGCTATGAAATAAATAGGAAATATATGGAATCAAAATCGGGAGCATTACTAAAATGTAATGACCATAGCTTCTTTTTGAGATAAGAGCCAGAAGTAAACAAACAATAAAAACAAAATGATAGAAGATTGATTTTATTCCAAATTTCTTCCACAGTGGTATCAAGGAAAATAACATCAATAAATTAAGACTTAAGAGATTTGTTTGAGAAATGTACCATCTGATAATCTCATACATCGAAACGTTATTAGACTCTGTAGTATAAATAAAATTAATTCCAATCGACTGGTATACCATTTCAATAAAGATGCCCTTTGAGAACAGATATAGGCACAAAGGGATAGTTGGTATTAATACTCCAACGAAAAATAATCCTATCAAAGAAATCAATTCCCTATATGCTTTCTTTAGTATAAAATCAATCAATACATAAATACAAAATACTAGCCAAATCCCTATCATATTTGCTTTCGTAAAAAATACAATAGCGAAAAATGCACCTGATACTACGATATCATTTTTGCTGAAATCATTTTCTATAAATAATTTCAAAAAAATGTATAATGAATAAGCCAAAAAAGGTAAAATAAAACCTTCTAAACTCCAGCCACCATCAAAAAAATACTCATAAATTATAAATATAATTGCTAAAGTTAAAATTGTTTGCTTATTCCCAGTAAATAACCTTGAAATCTTATAGCTAGCTATAAAGAATAGAAATGTGCAAAATAGGTATAAAAATTTAATTCCTAACGCACCACCAATAAGATATCCTAGGTAGTTCAGTAAAAAAACAACTGGCCCCTTATGATCAAATAGGTCTGCATACATCAATTCTCCTCGATTCATTGCATACCCAAAATATTCAAAAATACTAGCATCTGAAAACGGTATTCCTTGTTTGACATTTGTTACCATCGAAAACCAGACTAAAACAGTAAAGAGTAAAGAAATACTCGTTACTAAAATACTCATTTTTTTCAATCTTATCCACCTCAACTTTTCACTTTATCAGTCTATCACATTTCCTAAAAAAAAAAAGCATTTTCTGTTTTGTATTTTCTTACTTTTATCCATCCTATTTGAATTTTCTCTTGAAAACCAGTATAATGGTAAAATGCTATGTGACTAGAAAGGAAATTGAATGAAGCAATCTATCTCAAATCTCAAGTTAGCTGAGCGTGGGGCCATTATCAGCATTTCGACCTATTTGATCTTGTCTGCAGCCAAATTAACAACTGGGCACCTCCTCCATTCATCCAGTTTGGTGGCAGATGGTTTTAACAACGTGTCCGACATCATTGGAAATGTGGCCCTCTTGATTGGAATCAGGATGGCACGCCAGCCTGCTGACCGAGACCACCGTTTTGGCCATTGGAAGATTGAAGATTTGGCAAGCTTAATCACTTCCATCATCATGTTTTATGTCGGTTTCGATGTACTTCAGGATACTATTCAAAAAATTCTCAGTCATGAAGAAACGGTCATTGACCCTCTTGGTGCAACTCTAGGAATCATTTCTGCAGCGATTATGTTTGTAGTTTATCTCTACAATACTCGCCTCAGTAAGAAATCCAACTCCAAGGCACTCAAGGCCGCAGCAAAGGACAATCTTTCCGATGCTGTTACCTCACTTGGTACTACTATTGCCATCCTAGCCAGCAGTTTCAATTATCCCATTGTGGATAAACTGGTTGCTATCATCATCACTTTCTTTATCTTGAAGACTGCCTATGATATCTTTATCGAGTCTTCCTTTAGTCTTTCAGATGGCTTTGACGACCGTCTGCTTGAGGACTATCAAAAAGCCATTATGGAAATTCCAAAAATTAGCAAGGTTAAATCGCAAAGAGGTCGCACCTACGGTAGCAACATTTACCTTGATATTACGCTAGAAATGAATCCTGACTTGTCTGTTTTTGAGAGTCATGAAATCGCGGATCAAGTCGAGTCTATGCTGGAGGAACGTTTTGGAGTCTTTGATACCGATGTCCATATCGAGCCCGCACCTATTCCTGAGGATGAAATTTTAGACAATATCTACAAAAAATTGCTTATGCGCGAGCAATTGATTGATCAGGGAAATCAACTGGAGGAACTCTTGGCTGACGATTTTGTCTATATTCGTCAAGATGGAGAGCAGATGGATAAAGAGGCCTATAAAGCCGAAAAAGAGTTGAATTCTGCTATCAAGGATATTCAGAACACTTCCATCAGCCAAAAGACCAAACTCATCTGCTATGAGTTAGATGGTATCATCCATACCAGTATCTGGCGCCGCCACGAAACCTGGCAAAATATCTTTCACCAAGAAACCAAAAAAGAATAGAGAAATCCTGTCATGAGACGGGATTTTTCCATTCTTCTAGCTATCAAAGTCACTGAGATACTCATAGCGTTCGTATTTTTCAAGGAGTGCTTCGTTTTTCTCATCTAGCTCTTTCTGAAGAGTCGCTAGTTTACTAAAGTCAGAGCCGTTGGCCTGCATCTCCTCTTCAATAGCAGCGATACAATCTTCCAAGACTTCAATATCGCCTTCAATACTTGCCCACTCCTGCTTTTCTTGATAGGTCATGCGTTTCTTATCTTCACGGACCTTGACCACTTTTTCCTTTTCAGCCTTTTGCACTTGATTGGCCATATCTGTTTCAAAAGCCTTTTCATCTAAATAGTCGGTGTAATGACCAAAGAAAGGACGAATCTTGCCATCCTCAAAAGCTAGAATCTTGGTCGCTACCTTATCCAAGAAATAGCGGTCGTGGCTAACTGTCAAGACAGGCCCTGCAAAGCCTTGCAAAAAATTCTCCAAAACTGTAAGAGTAGCAATATCCAAATCATTGGTCGGCTCGTCCAAGAGAAGGACATTTGGCTTTTCCAAGAGCAATTTGAGGAGATAAAGACGTTTTTTCTCTCCACCAGACAATTTCTCAATCAAGGTTCCATGCGTCGAACGTGGGAAAAGGAACTGCTCCAACAACTCAGCGATGGAAGTCGTAGAACCACCGCTGGTCTTGACTTCTTCTGCCACTTCCTGCAGGTAATTGATCACTCGCTTGCTTTCATCCAATCCCTCAATTTGCTGAGAGAAATAGGCAATGCGAACTGTTTCCCCTATCACAACTCGACCTGCTGTCGGTTCAAGACTTCCTGCAATTAGGTTAAGCAGGGTTGATTTCCCCACACCGTTGTCTCCAACGATTCCAATACGGTCTTTGGCCTGCACCAAGAGATTAAAATCTTGCAGAATGGGCTTGTTTTCATAGGCAAAGGAAACATCCTGAAACTCGATGACTTTCTTCCCAATCCGACTAGTCTCAAAATTCATGGTCAAATCTGTTTCAGCAACGCCACCTGAAACTTCTTTCTTCAGGTCATGAAAACGATTGATACGAGCCTGTTGCTTGGTCGCACGCGCCTGCGGTTGTCTGCGCATCCAGGCCAATTCTTGCTTATAAAGTTGTTCCTTTTTGTGGAGAAGAGCCGCATCACGCTCGTCCTGTTCCGCCTTAAGGCGAACATAGTCCTGGTAATTTCCTTGGTATTCTGTCAATCCTGCTCGGTCCAACTCGAAAATCCGTGTTGATAAAGCGTCTAGGAAATAACGATCATGGGTGATAAAAAGGACGGTTTTCTTAGAATTTTTCAAAAAGAGGGTCAGCCACTCGATGGTTGCAATGTCTAGATGGTTAGTAGGCTCGTCCAAAAGCAAGAGGTCATGGTTGCCAAGTAAAACTTGCGCCAACTGAACCCGTCTTCTTAGACCACCTGACAATTCTCCAACTGGAGTAGATAAATCCTGAATACCTAGCTTGCTAAGAACGGTCTTGACCTGACTCTCAATTTCCCAAGCCTGGAGAGAGTCCATCTCCGCCATGACCCGTTCCAAACGTGCCTGCTTGTCCTCACTATAGTTGAGCATGATCAATTCATACTCACGAATAAGCTGGATTTCCTTGAGGTCGCTGGATAGGACCGTATCCAAAACTGTCTTGCTATCATCAAAATCAGGATCTTGGGTCAAGTAACCAATCTGGTAATCATTCTTAGCTGAAAAAGGACTGACATCCCCATCAAAGCCAGAAACACCAGAAAGAACATCTAGAAGGGTAGTCTTACCCGTTCCATTGACACCAATCAGACCGATTCTGTCTAGGTCATGGATGATAAAGGAAATATCCTTAAAAACGGTCTTGTCACCAACGGATTTACTTAGTTTTTCAACGATAAAATCACTCATTTTTTCTCCCTTAGATAAGCATGGATGGCTTGTCGGTCATTTTGCAATTCTCCATCGACAATGGCATACTCAATCTCTGTTAAAATCTCTCCCAAGTCTGGCCCTGGCTGATAACCATATTCCTTGATCAAAATACCACCATTAATCTGAATTTCTTTCTTGTCATGAATGGTCAAACTCTGATAGGTTACTGTGACGGCTTGTGGGTTGACTTCTTTTCCTTGAGCCTGACGAAGATTTTCAGCCTGTAAAAGTAAGTCCAAGTCAAAGCGGTAACAATCGCGCTTGCTCAATTCTCCCTTTTCACGCAAGGATAAAATAGTCAGTAAATCCTGAACTTGCTTGGCAAACTGGCGTGATGTCTTCCAAGCTTTCAAAAATGTCTGTGCATTTTCAATTTCCAAAGCCCATAGTAAAGCCGCCCATGCTTGTTCAGAGGATTCAAAGGTAAAATCAGTCTCCAAATCAAACAGTCTATTAAGCTTGTCCTGGCTAGATGCCATATCAGGGAGATAGTCATAAGCTTGACTCTCAATCATGGAAGCCAAGCCCCTCCTCCAAAACGGAGCCAGCAAGAGTTTATCAAACTCAACAAAGGTACGCTCTACAGAAATTTTCTCCAAAAGTGGTGTCAAGGTCTTCATAGCCTTAAATGTTTCTGACTCAAGTTCAAAGCCAAGGCTGGCCTGAAAACGGAAACCACGCATAATCCGCAAAGCATCTTCGTTGAAACGCTCACTAGCCATTCCAACTGCTCGCAAGACTTGGTTTTCCAAATCCTCTAAACCATGGAACAAGTCAACAATTTCTCCTGTCTCGTCCAAGGCAAAGGCGTTGACTGTAAAATCACGGCGCTTGAGGTCTTCCTCCAGCGAACGCACAAAGGAAACCGCACTGGGTCTACGATAGTCCACATAGACATCCTCTGTTCGAAAAGTGGTTACCTCATATTCCTCATCCCCATCTAAAACCAAGACAGTTCCATGTTCAATTCCGATATCGGCTGTTCGCGGAAAAATCTGCTTGGTTTCTTCTGGATAAGAAGACGTCGCAATATCCACATCGTGGATGGGACGATTGAGGAGGGCATCTCGAACAGAGCCTCCAACAAAATAGGCTTCAAAGCCTGCTTCTTTAATTTTTTCTAATACTGGTAAAGCCTTCTGAAATTCAGAAGGCATTTGCGTTAATCTCATAATAAGTGTTCTAATCCATAGACAAGCTCATGACGCTTGACAACTTCTTTAATTCCCAAATTCACCCCTGTCATGAAGGAGCTGCGATCATAGGAGTCATGACGGAGGGTCAATCCTTCTCCTTGATTGCCAAAGATGACTTCCTGATGAGCTACCAAGCCTGGTAGACGGACAGAGTGAATCCGCATGCCATCAAAGTCAGCACCACGGGCACCTGCAATCAATTCTTCCTCATCAGGCGCACCTTGCTGAATGGACTCTCGAACTTCTGCCATCAATTCAGCTGTTTTAATAGCTGTTCCACTCGGAGCATCCTTTTTCTTGTCATGATGTAGCTCGATAATCTCCACATTGGAGAAATATTTGGCCGCCTGCGTCGCAAATTGCATAAGCAAGACAGCACCCAGGGCAAAGTTAGGGGCAATCAAACCACCCAAATCTTGGGAACGAGAAAATGCTTTTAGTTCAGCAATTTCTTCACTAGTGAAACCAGTTGTTCCAACTACTGGAGCAAAGCCATTTTCAAGAGCAAAGCGTGTATTTTCATAGGCAACAGCTGGTGTAGTAAAGTCTACCCAGACATCCGCTTTAAAGCCTGCTAAATCAGCCTTATCCTTGAAAACAGGAATACCCTGCCATTCTGATTCAGACTCAAAAGGATCCAAAACTGCTACCAAGTCCAAGTCTGGATCAGCCAAGACCATCTGACAAGCAGCCTGGCCCATCTTACCCTTAAAACCAGCAATAATTACTCGAATACTCATCTCTACTCCTGTCTAAGATACAAAGGACGTTGGCTGCCCATGAAAAATAGGGAATGGCGCTGACTTTCCACGAAAGGCAAGACAGACATCTTTTTTCAAGAGGCAGGTAGTCCGTGTTCAATTTCTAAGATACAAAGCCTGTAAGAACACAAAGTGAAAATAGGAATTCTGATCCAGGGATGTCTACTCCTTGGAAGAACTATCTTTTTCACACAGGGTTCCAGGCGTGTTCAATTATCAAGATTCAAAGGACCTTAGCTGCCTATGAAAAATAGGGAATGGCGCTGACTTTACACGAAAGGCCAGACAGGCATCTTTTTTCAAGAGGAAGCTAGTCCGTGTTCAATTTCTATGATACAAGATTTCTTAACTAGCCTAGAAACACCAACTAAATCACTGGAATATAACCCAGAGCAATACTTCCTGCTCCTAGGTGTGTCCCAATGACACTACCAAATGTAGCTAGTGAAATATCCGTACCTAGTCCAGATTCAATCAAGTGCTGACGCAATTCTTCAGCCTTTTCAGGAGCATTTCCGTGAATGACAATGACTCTGTATTGACCTGAAGCTGTTGCTTCCTTGATAATCTCAATTAAGCGCTTGGTTGCTTTCTTTTCAGTACGAACTTTTTCGTAAACTTCAATCACACCTTGGTCATTGAAATAAAGAATTGGTTTAATGCTTAGCAGATTACCCAAAATCGCAGCCCCATTTGAAAGGCGTCCACCTTTCACCAAATGATCCAAATCATCCACCATGATAAAAGCTGACGTACGACTAATTTGAATAGCTAGTTTATCCTGAATAATGGCAAAATCATCGCCCTGGTCGCGCCAGTTAAAGACACTTTCAACCATGATACCCAGAGGAGCACTTGTAATCAAGGTGTCTGGGAAAGCAATGGTTAAACCTTCATAGTCATCCACCATATACTGGATATTTTGGTAAAAACCTGAAATTCCAGAAGATAGGAAAAGCCCCAAGGCATGTGTATAGCCTTGTTCTTTGAGCGAAGTTAGAATCTCATCTAACTTGGCAATACTTGGTTGACTGGTCTTAGGTAATTCAGAAGCCTGAGCCATTTTTTGATAAAATTCCTCAGCAGTCAGATTGATACCTTCGACATACTCCTCACCATCAATATTGACAGGAATATCCAAGACAAACAAATCTTCTCTTTGTAAGGTCTCTGCACTGAGATAGGCAGAGGAATCTGTGATAACAGCTAATTTCATATTAGAACTCCAAATTGATTCCTGGTAAGTCTAATGCAATTTCAGTTACTTCGTAAGTCAAACGGTTGAGCATGTTCAAACATGGACGGGCCAAAGTTTCAACTTCTTCTTGGTTCAATTCACTTGGTTCGTTAACAATACGACCATCGATATGATTTACCTGTGAAATGGTTCCACTGATGACAAATTTATCAAATACAATCATAAAACTCAAGACAACAATCAAAGAAGTCACTTGATTTTCTTGGTCATGTTGAATTAATTGGAAATTCACATCTACCTTAGTTTCAGGAGCTCCATTTTCATTTTCCCATTCAAAATTACGCGCATCAAAATGATACTGACTAACAAATTCTTGTTCACGTTTAAGATTCATGTCTTTCTCCCTCGGCTACAATATTATAAGCTATTGTACCATAATTTTTTATTTTCATCTAGTTTTCTAGGATTTAGTCAATCCCGATTTCAGCTCGAACTACGTCTGCGATGGTATCAACATAGTAGTCAACTTCTTCTGTTGTAGGCGCTTCTGCCATAACACGCAAGAGGGGCTCTGTTCCACTTGGACGAACAAGGATACGGCCATTCCCTGCCATTTCTTCTTCCATCTTCTCGATGATGGCCTTGATAGCTGGCACTTCCATAGCCTTTTCCTTCATGGTATTTTCCACTCGGATATTGACTAATTTTTGTGGATAGATAGTTACTTCTGCTGACAACTCTGACAAGCTCTTACCAGTTTCCTTCATGATTTTAGTCAATTGGACGGCAGACAATTGACCATCACCTGTTGTATTGTAGTCCATCAAGATGACGTGACCAGACTGTTCACCACCAAGGTTGTAGCCTGATTTTCTCATTTCTTCAACAACGTAGCGGTCTCCAACTGCAGTGACTGCCTTGTTAATGCCTTCACGGTCCAAGGCCTTGTGGAAACCAAGGTTGGACATCACAGTCGTCACGATTGTATTTTGGGCCAATTGTCCTTTTTCAGAAAGATATTTCCCGATGATGTACATAATCTTGTCACCATCGACGATGTCGCCATTTTCATCAACAGCAATCAAACGGTCACTGTCTCCATCAAAGGCCAAACCGATAGCTGAACCGCTTTCTTTGACCACTGCTTGAAGGGTTTCTGGGTGTGTAGAACCAACATTAAGATTAATATTAAGACCATCTGGTGTTTCCCCGATAACCGTCAATTGAGCACCAAGATCAGCGAAAATCTGACGGGCACTGGTAGAAGCGGCACCATTGGCTGTATCCAAAGCCACTTTCATTCCTTCAAGTGGCGTTCCAGTTGAAACCAGATAGCTTTCATACTTACGCAAGCCTTCTGGATAATCTACCAAGGTTCCCAAGCCTTCAGCACTTGGACGAGGCAGAGTATCTTCGGCAGCGTCTAGCAAGGCTTCAATTTCTGCTTCTTTTTCGTCATCTAGTTTGAAGCCATCACCACCAAAGAACTTGATTCCATTATCAAGGGCTGGGTTGTGGCTAGCAGAGATCATGACACCTGCACTTGCTCCCTCTGTTTTGACCAAGTAAGCTACTGCTGGCGTAGCAAGGACACCAAGTTTGTAGACGTGAATCCCTACTGAAAGGAGACCTGCCACCAAGGCTGATTCTAGCATTTCTCCTGAAATACGTGTGTCACGTCCTACAAAGACTTTCGGTGCTTCCGTTTCATGCTGACTAAGAACATAGCCTCCAAAACGTCCTAGTTTAAAGGCCAATTCTGGCGTTAATTCTACGTTAGCTTCTCCACGGACTCCATCAGTCCCAAAATATTTACCCATTTTTATAAAATCCTTTTTCTATTTTTAATTCGTTTTTGAACTAGTTGCTTTCGTTGACGAAGATGTCTCCGACGAACTACTTGCACTTGAATTTGATGTGCTTGAACTTGGTGTCACAGGTTTTGTAGTGACCTTCATTGTTGTGTCAAACGGAGTGATAACCGCTGGTAAGACAACACCATTGCGGTCGATTGCCTGCAAAGGTACTGAACCACTGTAATTACCTGTTATGCGTTCGCTGGTTGGTAAAAGCGCAATAACTTTGTCAATCTTAGCTAATGTTTCTTGGTCAGTTGTGACAGAAACTCGTTCATTTGACACGGTTACACTATCAATTTGTAGTTTGGAATCAATCTGGCTTTGGTCAACTTGTGGCACAACAAGCATCCCATCTCGCTTAACCTTCTTCCCAACTTTCACTGTAATCTTTTGAGGCGTTGCCACAGCGGTCAATCCACTTGGAAGATTTTCAATATTCAAGGGAACTTCAATCGTTCCAACACTGGCATCCGTCAAATCCGCTGTGACCTTAAACTTACGAGTACTTTCCTGCATTTCGCTAGCCAAAGTCACACGATTAGCACCTGTCAGCACAACTGAAACTTCTGAAGCAAAACCACTAATAAAGTATTGACTATTATCATAATGAATGTCTATAGGAACATTTGCTACCGTATTGGTGTAGGTTTCTGATTTAACCTGCCTTACAGTATTGTTATTTTGAAAATTAGTCGATGTTGCATAGATGAATAAGACACAAGCAAAAAAGAGAGATGAGATAATATATAAGCTATTTTTTCTCATTTTTCCAACCTCCTAGCAAACGGTCCCTGAAACTGACTTTTTCCTCAACGGCTGGCAAAAGAATTCTTCTTAGCTCTGCTTCAAATTCTTCAATCGTCAAGTCATGCTTAAAGACTCCGTTGTAGGTAATAGAAATACCACCTGTTTCCTCTGAGACGATAAAGGTCAAGGCATCGGACACTTCTGATAAACCGATAGCCGCCCTGTGTCTGGTTCCAAATTCCTTGGAAATCCCTGTCCTTTCTGTTAAGGGCAGATAGGCAGAAGTCACCGCAATCCGATTTTCTCTGATAATCACAGCACCATCATGTAGGGGAGTGTTGGGGATAAAGATATTGATGAGGAGTTCAGCCGAAATATTGGCATCCAAGTGAATCCCTGTCGCAATGTATTCTTGCAAGGTCCGAACTCGTTGAATGGCAACCAAAGCACCGATCTTACGAGGGCTCATATATTCAACCGACTTGACAAAGGCACGAATCATTTGCTCTTCTGCACTAATTTGAGTAGTAGAAAAGAAATCTGTCGCCCTTCCCAAACGTTCCAAACCAGTCCGAATCTCTGGAGAGAAGATAACAACCGCAGCAATAACTCCGTAGGTGATAATCTGATTAATCAACCAAGAAATCGTTGTTAAACCAAGGATATTGGCCACAACCTGGGCTAATACAAAGATCACGACCCCACGCACCAAAATCATAATCTTGGTGCCAGCTATCGCTTTTGTAAAACGATATAAAATATAGGCCACAATCAAAATATCAAACACATTGATGGCAATACTCCAAGGACTAGAAAACAAGCTAGTCCAATATTGCAGATTGGATAATTGTTGAAAGTTCATCTGCTGTCTCCTCTCTGTCCAAACACGTTCCTTTCTATTATACCATTTTTCTGACATTTTTTTCCCTATCCTACTTCATTTTAAATTAAAGAAAAAATATGATAAAATAAACTGACTAGAAAAAACAAAGGAGAAACCATGTCTCAACTCTATGATATTACCATTGTAGGTGGTGGTCCTGTCGGGCTTTTTGCAGCCTTCTATGCACATCTACGCCAAGCCAAGGTCCAAATCATCGACTCCCTTCCCCAACTAGGTGGACAACCTGCTATTCTCTATCCTGAAAAGGAAATTTTAGACGTCCCAGGTTTCCCAAACCTGACTGGAGAAGAGTTGACTAACCGTCTAATCGAGCAATTAAATGGCTTTGATACCCCTATTCATCTCAACGAAACGGTTCTTGAGATTGAAAAACAAGAAGAAGGATTTGTCATCAGAACTTCTAACAGAAGCCACCTGTCTAAAACAGTTATCATCGCTATGGGTGGCGGTGCCTTCAAACCACGTCCTCTGGAACTAGAAGGCGTTGAAGGCTATGAAAATATCCACTACCACGTTTCCAACATTCAGCAATATGCTGGTAAGAAAGTGACGATTCTTGGTGGGGGAGACTCAGCTGTGGATTGGGCTTTGGCTTTTGAAAAAATCGCACCAACTACCCTTGTTCACCGCAGAGATAATTTCCGTGCCTTGGAACACAGTGTCCAAGCTTTGCAAGAATCATCTGTAAACATCAAGACACCATTCGTCCCTAGCCAACTCCTTGGAAATGGAAAAATGCTTGATAAACTTGAAATCACAAAAGTTAAATCTGATGAAACAGAAATGATTGACCTAGACCACCTCTTTGTCAACTATGGTTTCAAATCCTCTGTCGGTAACCTTAAAAACTGGGGCCTTGACCTCAACCGCCACAAGATTATCGTCAACAGCAAACAAGAATCTAGCCAAGCTGGAATCTACGCTATCGGTGACTGTTGCTACTATGACGGAAAAATTGACTTGATTGCGACAGGGCTTGGAGAAGCACCAACCGCTGTTAACAACGCCATCAATTACATCGACCCTGAGCAAAAAGTACAACCAAAACACTCTACTAGTTTATAAAAAAGAACCACGAGTCACATAGGATTCGTGGTTTTATAGTTCATCTACAATCTGATCAGCTCATACCTTTTCCCTTCTTTTTCAAAAATCAAAAATGTCCTATCAAATTGATAAAGCATGTGATATAATAACGACGGCACTAACAATACGCCTTGGAAAAGGAGGTATTACAGATGCTAGAACTTCTCAAAATAGTACTTATCGCAGTCATCGAGAGTATTATCTCATGGCTGGTGACTCGTTGGTTAGACGATCACTTCGACAAGTAATACTCTTCGAAAATCTCTTCAAACCACGTCAGCTTCGCCTTGCCGTACTCAAGTACAGCCTACGGCTAGCTTCCTAGTTTGCTCTTTGATTTTCATTGAGTATAACCTTCCTGGTTAGTGCTATCTAACTCAGAAAAAAATCCCCTCGGTATTGCAGTACCGAGGGGATTTCTGTTAGCACTAAAATGCTAGAACTTCTCAATTCCCCTTTATTATCTCACATACTCTATTCAATTGTCAAGAAACAGGTTGATATTTTATAAGTTAGCGATATCAAGCCATTAGAAAAATAGAATCAACCAATCACACTGATAATTCAAAGGGGAATATCGTTATAATTCATCGGCTATCTTATTGATTTTTCTGAGTCTGTGGTTGACACCACTTTTGGTCAGAGGGGTGCTGAGGCTATCTGCTAACTGCTGGATAGAGTAGTCTGGATGTTGAATCCGCAGCTGCGCCACTTCCTGCAAATCCACTGGCAGATTTTCTAAGCCCATGATATCTTTAATTTTGCTGATATTGTTGATAGTCTTCATGCTGGCAGAAACTGTCCGAGCTATATTCGCCGTCTCGGCATTATTAGCCCGATTGAGATCATTACGGGTTTCTCGTAAAATCTTAACCCGCTCAAAATCATCACGCGCCTGCATGGCTCCAATGACAATCAAGAAGTCCATAATATCTTCAGCACGCTGGAGATAGGTCACAGCTCCCTTCTTGCGCTCAAGCACCTTGGCATCCAGTAAAAACTGCTGAAGAAGAGAGGCAAGCCCTTGCGCATGGTCCAGATAAACAGAACTGATTTCCAACTGGTACTTACCCGATTCAGGATCACGAATGCTCCCATTTGCCAAGAAAGCACCACAGAGATAAGCACGACCCGATTCCTCATCCGATAAAATCGCCTCGTCAATACCTGTTTCCAGGCCAAAGAAAGAGTCTGCCAAGTGCAAATCACTCAACAAGTCCTGCACTTTTTCGTCTGTAAAAACGGTATAGACCCGATTCTTACGAAGATTACTTCTTTGGTGGTGGCGAATTTCTGATTTGATTTCATAGAAATGAAGAAAGGACTCGTAGAGGTGACGAGCCAGTTTGGCATTTTCTGTCACGACAGACAAGGTCAGGCCCGAGGTCGAAAGACCGATGCTACCAGACATCTTGATAATGGCAGATAATTCATGCCGGCTCAGATGGTGCTGACTCAGGATTTCTTCTTTTACTGCTACTGTGAAACTCATTTTCTCACCTGTATAATGCGCATCAACTCGTCCACTATCAAATCCCCATCGTGGAAGGCACCCCCATTTTCCAGACGAAGGAAGTTGGATGAAATCACGCGCGGAACTTGCTTACAAAGACCAGCAAAATCATGTTCCACCTGCACCAAGTATTCATCAAAACGGTTGGAATTCATGTATTCCTGTGGTACTTTTTCGATATTTACCAAGACAGTATCGATAAAAGGTCGGCCAAGATGACGATGCAAGACTTCCACGTGGTCACTATCTGTAAAGTGTTCCGTCTCCCCACGTTGAGTCATGATATTGCAGACATAGGCAATTTCTGCCTTGGTTTCCAAAAGCGCCTGCCCGATTTCTTTAATCACGATATTAGGTAAAATCGAGGTAAAGAGTGAACCAGGTCCAAGGACAATCATGTCACTTTCAAGAATGGTCTGCACCACTCGACGGCTAGCCAGAGGCGTATCATCGTTGAGAGTATTGGTCACATAAACATGGTCAATCATGCCTGGATGGTCTGCAATATGGCTCTCTCCAGCCACTTCTGTCCCATCCTGAAAGACTGCATGCAGGGTCAAAGGATGGTCACTGGAAGGATAAATCTTCCCTGTTGTATGGAAAAATTTGCTCAGTAACTGCATGGCATTATAGGTTGAACCCTGCATTTCTGACAGACCAGCTATAATGAGATTGCCCAATGGATGGCCAGCAAAGGCTCCAGCATCTTCTGAAAAACGATACTGAAAGACTTTCTCATAAAACTTAGGCATATCCGACATGGCCACGAGAACATTACGGAGATCACCTGGCGGTGTCAATTGTTGCATATTTTTTCGAAGTTCACCTGATGAACCGCCATCATCTGCCACCGTTACAATAGCAGCGATTTCCACATCTTTTTCACGCAGACTTTTTAGAATGACGGGGATTCCAGTCCCTCCACCAATCACCGTTATCTTTGGTTTTCTCATGAACGGTTTACCGTTTCCTTTCTTCGGTCTTTGTCTCGATGCCCTTCATTAACAGGCCAATTCTTGGATAAGTCCTGCGCCAAGCGTTTGGCAAAGGCCACACTACGGTGTTGTCCACCTGTACAACCCATGGCAATAGTCAAAACAGACTTCCCTTCCTTTTGGTAACTTGGCAAAATCGGCTCAATCAAAGCCAACAAATGTTGATAAAAGTCTTCTGACTCAGGATGATTCATGACATAGTCATAAACTGGTTCATCCACACCCGTTTGGTTTCTCAGTTCTGGTAGGTAGTAGGGATTTGGCAAGAATCGGACATCAAATACCAAGTCTGCATCAATCGGGATTCCATATTTAAAACCAAAAGACATGACTTCGATACGGAAAGACTGGGCTTGTTCTTGATCTGAAAACTGCTCTGCAATGGTTTTACGCAGCTCACGCGGAGTGAGTTCAGTTGTATCCACCACATTTTGACTCATATTTTTTAAAGGTGCCAAGAGCTCACGTTCCAGCTTGATTCCATCCAAAATCCGTCCATCTGCAGCTAATGGGTGACTCCGTCTGGTTTCCTTGTAACGCGCGACCAATTCCTTATCAGCTGCATCCAAAAAGAGGATTTTAAAATCCAAATCATCTTGATTTTCCAACTCATCCAAAACAGCTTGAATCTCTGAGAAGAAAGAACGGCTACGCATATCCACTACCAAAGCCAACTTATGGTCGTCTTCCTTTGTTTCAACCAACTGCAAAAACTTAGGCAAGAGGGCTGGCGGCATATTATCAATAGTAAAATAACCCAAATCCTCGAAGGACTGAATAGCAACTGTTTTTCCTGCACCACTCATTCCTGTCACAATCACCAAGTGAAGTTGTTTCTTTGTCATCTTTTTCTCCTTATATCAAAAGAAGTTTGGAAACACCAAACTTCAACTAGCTTATCCAATCTCTGCGATGACTTCAATTTCGACTTTTACATCACGAGGAAGACGAGCTACCTCCACAGCTGAACGAGCTGGAAATTCCTCCTTAAAGGCCGTTTGGTAAACCTCATTAAAAGGAACAAAGTCGTTCATATCGCTCAAGAAGCAAGTTGTTTTGACAACATGGTCAAAATCTGTTCCTGCTTCAGCCAAAATAGCACCGATATTTTTTAAGACTTGTTCTGTCTGTTCTTGGATCGTTTCTCCAACGATTTCCCCAGTTTCAGGAGAGAGGGGAACTTGACCACTAGCAAACAAAAGGTTGCCAACGATTTTTCCTTGAACATAGGGTCCGATAGCCTTTGGAGCTTTGTCTGTATGAATTGTTTTTGCCATTTTCTTTTCCTCACAATTTTTCTAAGATTGCATCCCAAGCCTCATCCATCCCTGCCTTGCTGACAGATGAAAAGAGGATGAAATCGTCACTTGGGTCAAAGTTTAATTTCTTTTTGATTGCTGATTCATGCTTGTTCCACTTGCCACGAGGAATCTTGTCCGCCTTGGTCGCCACAATGATGACTGGAATCTCATAATACTTGAGAAATTCGTACATCTGCACATCATCTGCTGACGGGTCATGACGAAGGTCAACTAGACTGACAACCGCACGGAGATTTTCCCGAGTTGTCAGATACTCCTCAATCATGCGCCCCCACTTTTCACGTTCCTTTTTGGAAACGCGGGCATAGCCATAACCAGGCACATCCACAAAGCGCATCTTGTCATCAATGTTAAAGAAGTTAAGAAGCTGAGTTTTACCAGGTTTCCCCGATGTACGAGCCAGATTCTTACGGTTCAGCATGGTATTGATAAAGCTAGATTTACCAACATTTGAACGTCCTGCTAGAGCAATCTCTGGCAGTTCATCCTGCGGATAGTGGGATTTATTAGCCGCACTGAGCAAGATTTCAGCATTGTGTGTATTAAGTTCCATAGTCACCTCTAGGCTGTTTCTAGGATTGGTTTATCCGTTCCATCGACAGCTTCTTTCGTAATGCGGACCAATTTTACATTTTCCTGACTCGGTACTTCAAACATGACGTCTAGCATGGTTTCTTCAATAATGGAGCGAAGACCACGCGCACCAGTTTTACGTTCGATGGCTTTATTAGCAATCTCTTGAAGGGCCTCGTCGTCAAATTCCAACTCGACATCATCATAAGACAGCAAGGTTTGGTATTGTTTGACCAAGGCATTTCTTGGCTCTTTCAAGATGCGAACCAAGTCATCAACCGTCAATTGCTCAAGAGCAGCAAAGACTGGCAAGCGTCCAATTAACTCTGGAATAATACCAAATTTTTGAATATCTTCTGCGATGATTTCTTGCATGTAGGAGCTATTTTCGTCAATCGCCTTATTGTTTTGACCAAATCCGATGATTTTTTCACCCAAACGTTGTTTGACAATTTCTTCAATGCCATCAAAGGCACCACCCACGATGAAGAGGATATTTTTAGTATCCACTTGAATCATCTCTTGTTGCGGATGTTTGCGTCCACCTTGAGGCGGCACGCTAGCAACAGTTCCCTCGATAATCTTGAGAAGGGCTTGTTGCACACCTTCACCAGAAACATCACGTGTGATAGACACGTTCTCGCTTTTCTTGGCAATCTTGTCAATTTCATCCACATAGATAATCCCACGCTCTGCGCGCTCAATGTTAAAGTCAGCAGCCTGCAAGAGTTTGAGGAGGATATTTTCCACGTCCTCACCCACATAACCAGCCTCAGTAAGAGCTGTTGCATCCGCAATCGCAAAAGGCACATTTAAGCTCTTAGCCAAGGTCTGGGCAAGGAAAGTTTTCCCTGAACCAGTTGGGCCAATCATTAAGATGTTTGACTTCTGCAAATCCACATCTTCTGACTCTTCACGCGTATCGTGGAAATTGATGCGTTTGTAATGGTTGTAAACTGCTACTGCCAAGGCACGCTTGGCACGATCTTGACCAATTACATAGTGGTTCAAGATATGGAGGAGTTCGATTGGTTTTGGAACTTCTGACAAGTCTGCCAAGACTTCTTCCGCCAACTCCTCACGAATAATTTCCTGGGCTAACTCCACACATTCATTACAGATAAAGGCGTTGTTCCCAGCGATTATTTTTTGTACTTCTTCTTGGCTTTTGCCACAAAATGAGCAATAAACCATCATATCATTATTCCTATTTGTAGGCATGATTTCCTTCCGTTCTATTCTATACTGTCATTCTATCTAAAATAAGGTCATGTAAAAGGCATGAATACTATTGACCAGATTGGTAAAGGCATTTAACCAAAGGAGGATAGAAAGCCCGTAACGCTTTTTACGAAAAGCCTGTGCTCCTGCCAGAAGGCAGATGAAACACAGAAAAGCCGTGAATAAACCAAATAAACTCCGTTCCATTAGACTTCCTTTCTCTTGCGATATTGGATGGTAAAATCATAAGGATTCTTCTCATCTTTGGCGTAAAATTTGCTTGAAACTGTCTCAAAAAGAGATAAGTCAAACTCCTCAGGAAAATAGGTATCTCCCTCCACCCGAGCATGAATTTGAGTGACAATCACTTCATCAAGGTAGGGTTCGAAAGCCTGAAAAATTTGCTTGCCACCGAGAATGTAGAGATTCTTTTCTTGAGCCTGATACCAGTCGAGAACAGACTGGACGTCCTGAAAAGTAGCAACCCCATCTATCTTTTCTTCCGGATTACGCGTCAAAATCAGGGTTTCCCGTTTTGGAAGCAGGCGACGCCCCATTCCATCAAAGGTTACCCGCCCCATCAAGATAGCATGATTCAGAGTTGTTTCTTTAAAGTGCTGCAATTCTGCTGGCAAATGCCAAGGCAGACGATTGTCCTTCCCAATCACACCCTCTTCATCCTGGGCCCAAATAGCTACGATTTTCTTAGTCATGCTTCCATCCTTTTCACTGATAGTACTATTTTATCAAAAAACTAAAAAAAAGACTGGTTTGGAATAGCTTACAAAATAGAAAAAAATCTGTAAGAAATTTCCTACAGATTTATCTATGTTGCCTTGTTTCTTACAAACCAGGTGCTTGTCCAAGTTCTGCGGCAAGCATCCAGATTGTTTTATCAGTTTCAGTCTTAGCGTCTGCAAAGATACCGTTTGTCACATCGTCACCTTCTTCGTCAGTCACATCCAAACCTTTTTGGAAAAGTTCTGACAAGTAACGGTAGATAGCAAGAACACGTTCCAAGCTTTCTTCAACATTACGGTATTCACCAGCTTCTTCTTCGATTTCACTGTTTTGAAGGAATTCTGTCAAAGTTGAGTAAGGTTTGCCACCAAGTGTAATTAAACGTTCGCTGATTTCATCCAAGTGACCATCAAGAGTATCCATGTACTCATCCATTTTTGGATGCCATACAAGGAAACCACGACCACGCATGTACCAGTGTACTTGATGCAAAGCAACGTGGGCTACGTACAAATCAGCAACAGCTTGGTTCAAGACTTCCTTTGTTTTTGCCAATGCTACTGGCGCTACTTTTGTCAATGATGTTACGTCTTTTACTGCTTCTTTTTTCAATTCTACCATTTTATTTTACCTCATTCATTATTTTTTGTAACCACTTCTTAATGATTACTACCTTAGTATACTACTAAGGAGAACCAATAGCAAGCCAAAAGACTCACATGAGAAAAGTTGCAATAGACTGATAATTTAAGAATTATTTAGAGATTTTTTGATTAAATTTCATACCCCTTTGCTTCAGTAAAACAAAGAAAAAGAGGATGCAAATTCCTTGCATACTCCTTTCTCAACTTTATATCTTAATACCAAACGCTGACGTCTACACGACCACGAATTCCTTTTAGATAGTCAGATGAAGTATATTGCCATCCTTTTTCTCCTGAATAATGAGGATTATTCCAATCAAGCGCATCTGTATAGGCAGCAACCCAGTTGACATGTTGTAAAATATCTGGATGATTCAAACGAGTTTGCAAAAGTTGACGATAGCTATAAACTTTCACATTTTGATAACCAGCCTGCCTCATTGTTGCCATATACTTATTGATGATCTTGACCCAGGTTCCAGTATCACTTGGAGCTCTCTTTGTTTTATTGACATATTCCCAGTTCTCAACATCATAGTAGATAGGATATGACAAGTTCATCTTGTATTTTTTCAAGAGTTCAATAGTCTGATTGGCATCATTTTCAGCATCAGTTTCATTTTCAGCATAAGTATAGAGGTAAACACCATAAGGAATTCCAAGACGGTTTAACTCCTTGATATTATAAGCCAATTCCTTGTCCTCAGTTCCACTGTAGCCCAAACGAACAATGACTCCATCTACTCCATTATCGTCGATGACTTTTTTCCAGTCACTGATACGACCATTGTGCTCACTGACATCAATAACTTTTTTTACTTGATCAGTCCCAACTTGTTCTTCACGATGGTTAAAGAAATAACGTCTGCCATTTCGGTGAACCCAGCCAACATTCAAATCTTTCTTTTCTTTTAACTCACCTGAGTCAGAAAAAATATAGCGAGCATCATTCATGACTAATTCACCAGTCGCCATAGCACCACTTTCTGTCAAATAGTAGTTACCCTGCCACTCATCTTTAGCCATGTAACCCCACTTCTTGAAATAATACCACTTTCCGTCTACCTTTTGCCACTCTTGATTTGCATAAGAACCATCAGACTTGAGATAGAAGTAAGACGAATAGGCTGGATCATAAACCCATTCATTTTGCATCATAGCACCTTGAGCATTTAGGAAATAACTTCCCTGCCATTGGCTTTTAGCCATATAGCCCCATTTCTTAAAATAGTACCATTTACCTCCAACAGCGTGCCATTCTTGGTTAGCATAAGAACCATCGGACTTCAGGTAAAACCAATTCTTATAGGCATTATCATAAACCCATTCATTCTTGGCCATATAGCCACCTGATTTTAGGTAGTAATTACCCTGCCACTCATTTTGAGCATAACGGCCATCTGACTTAATATAAAACCAAGCCTTATAGTAGTTATCAAAAATCCACTCACTCTTCGCTTTGGAACCATCAACCTTTACATAATAGTCCCCATCCCAGTGGGCAGAAGCATTGGTCTTTACTCCTTCGCTCGTTTGAGTTTTATTAGAAGACTGATTTTGCTCTGAACTACTTGAAACTGTCGTTGTATCCTGCGAAGTTTTTGAAGCTTCGGTTTCATTTGCAACGACATGGTTAGTTGCCAAGCCGAGTAAACAGATACTTGCTAATCCAATTTTTCCAATCTTTGTTTTCAATCTTTCCTCTCCTATAAAAAATGGAACAAGCATTTGAATGCTGTTCCACCTAGCTTTTGCTACTGATTATTTTACAAAGTCAAGCAAAGCCAAGAAGCTTTCTGCTTCAAGTGACGCACCACCTACAAGGGCACCGTCAACGTCTGGACAAGCCATGTATGAAGCAACGTTTTCAGGTTTAACAGAACCACCGTATTGAACACGAACTTTGTCTGCAACTTCTTGACCAAAGTCAGCAGCTACAACGTCACGAACAACTTTACACATTTTTTGTGCGTCGTCTTGTGAAGCTGATTTACCAGTACCAATAGCCCAGATTGGCTCATAAGCGATAACTGATGCAGCAACTTGTTCAGCAGTCAATCCAGCCAATGCAGCAGATACTTGAGCACCTACAAATTCAGCAGCTTTACCAGCTTCGTAAGTTTCAAGTGATTCACCACAACAGATGATTGGAAGCATACCGTTTGCAAAGATTGCTTTTGCTTTTTTGTTGATATCTTCGTCAGTTTCATGGAAGTAGTCACGGCGTTCTGAGTGACCGATAACAACGTAGTCAGTACCGATTTCTTTCAAAACTTGTGGGCTAGTTTCACCAGTGAAAGCACCTGCATTTTCAAAGTAGCAGTTTTGAGCAGCAACTTTAAGGTTTGAACCTTTAGCAGCAGCAAGAACAGTTGTCAAATCAAGAGCTGGAGCTGCGATACCTGCTTCAACAAGATCTGATGAAGGAAGTTTTGATGCAACTGCTTCAACGAATGCTTTAGCTTCTTCTGGATTTTTGTTCATTTTCCAGTTACCAGCGATAAATGGTTTACGTGACATTTCACATACCTCTTTTTTCAATTTATTTTCTATTTATTTTATCACAATTAGACACAGCTTGCAAATCTTACTCGGATTTCAAGCCTGCTTGTAACGATCAATCCTTCCAGAGATCCATAGCATTTCTGAAATCTGCAGATACCTGTGTCAACTGAGGATTGCTGGCTTCTCTTTCTGCCCTCTTAGCCTCGATTTGAGCCACACTCTTGATTCCTTCATGGCGCCAATTTCTCAAAATCGCCTGAATATACTTCCAGTTTGGTTTTCCATTCAAAACAGCTTCACGAAGAGCCTCCTTAATCAAGTCAGCACTGGTTCCATCTTCCTTTAGTGTCTTGGTCAAATCCTCAATTTCAAAAGGAGTCAATAAGCGCCCCAACTCCTGCTGGAAGGTTTCCACCAAATCCTTGAGCTGATTTTGAGGTGTCAACTGGTCTGAACTTGAATGAGCGACTCCAAGCAAGTCATCCAAACGTTCCAAAGCCAAACTAGCATCAAAAAGCAATTCGATTTCACCATTCAATTCAATCGTTCGATACTGAAGCAGTCCCCTTTCCGTCAGATTAGAAATAACCTGATTGACATCCGAAATTTCCTTACCAATCCTTTCAGCAATCTGGCTTGGCGACATTTCATCCAAACCTGTCGTATTTTGCAAATAGAAAAATTGCCAGACTAGAAAATCATCGCTAGAAGGAAAGAGTTCCCTAAAATGCAAGAGCAGGGCACTCGGTAAAACCAAGTTCCCTGATTTAAAAGCGTCTAAATATGTCATAATTCCTCTTATAAATACCCAAATGCGGATGCATCATCTTCTATTTTTCTCCAGTCAAAAGGCGTCTCCTGATAGACCGCATAATTCACCCAGTTACTGAAAAAGAGGGCTGCCGATGAAGACCAACAAAGACAAGGTGTCTGGTTGACATCATCATCCTTAAAGTAATTTTCTGGAATATGTGGGTCGAAACCTGCATCACGATCCCTAAAATACTCTTTTGCCAAAGTATCACGATCATATTCCAAATGCCCAAAACTATAAATTTCTCGCAAATCACGACTGGCCAAAATCGAAACCCCAACCTGAGGACCTTCTGATAAAATCTCGAGATTGGTTTTGTTTAAGATCTCATCCTTAGAAATCTCCGTGTGCCGTGAATGAGGGGATACGTAGCTGTCGTCAAAGCCTCTAAAGAGAAGGTGCCCTTCCTTTAAGGTGTCCTGAGGATAGATACCCGATAACTTACTGTCCATCTGATATTTTTCTACCCCATAGCGCAGGTAGAGCCCAGCCTGAGCACCCCAACAGATATGAAGGGTCGAATAGACATGGGTCTTAGACCACTCAAGCACCTGGCTAAATTCCTCCCAATAGTCCACTTCCTCAAATGGCAAATGCTCAACTGGAGCACCCGTGATGATCATCCCATCAAAATACTCATCCTTGACTTCAGGAAAAGTTTTATAGAAGGTCTCCATGTGCTCTGAACGAGTTGTTTTAGAACGGTGGCTCTCCATATAGAGAAAATCAATATCCAGTTGTAGGGGTGTATTGGCCAAATGGCGCAACAACTGGGTCTCTGTGACCATTTTTTGTGGCATAAGATTTAAGATTAAAATCTTCAAGGGACGGATATCTTGGTGGGCTGCACGTTGATCATCCATGACAAAGATATTCTCTGTCCGTAAAATCTCAACAGCTGGTAATTTTTTATCAATTCGAATCGGCATAACCCTCTCCTAACTGTACTCTTTCAGGAATAATTGCATATGTTTAAAGCCAAATTTCAAACACTTGTTCCTTTTATTATACTGTAAGAAGATATAGTTTTCAATTATAGTTTTTCTCTAACTAGCTATAGTCTATTTTTATATCCTAATGTAGAGAAAACAGCCCTAGGGACTGTTTTTCATTAATAATGCATAAGAACTTTGTAATCGTAGGCACCGATTTTTTCACGGCCGTTCAATTCATCCAATTCAACAAGAAAGGCACAACCTGCTACAACACCGCCAAGTTTTTCAATCATTTCGATAGTTGCCTTAACAGTTCCACCTGTTGCCAAGAGGTCATCTACGATAAGAACACGTTGACCTGGCTTGATGGCGTCAGCATGCATAGTCAAGGTATCAACACCGTACTCTTTTTCATAGTCAGCAGAAATGACTTCACGTGGCAATTTACCTGGCTTACGAACAGGGGCAAAACCAATTCCCAACTCAAAGGCAACTGGACAACCCACGATAAATCCACGAGCCTCAGGCCCTACGATCATATCGATTTTCTTGTCAGTAGCATACTGAACAATTTCACGAACAGCGTAGCTATAAGCATTCCCATCAGCCATCAAAGGACTGATATCACGGAAGGTAATCCCTTCCTTTGGATAATTTTCAATTGTTGCAATGTAATCTTTTAAATTCATCTTTTTCTTTCTTTCAAAGTTTTTTACTCTCTATTATAGCATATTTTTTAAGAAAGAAAAAAGGAAAAGTTAACTTCAATAATTATCTAACGATTTGACGATTTATAACTAGCCATAGCAATAAAACCCAATTTCTGTTTATTCTTAGCAAACATTTTATACATAGTTAAAAACTGCTTTCTATTCTCCTTTTTACATGCATTTACACAAATTTTCAAAGTTCCTAGCCAACCTTCGTCATAAATCATACCTGATAATTTCATTAAGGTCATTTCACCAGTCAATACTTTCACATCACGATAACCTGATTCCATCATCACCTGTTCCCAACCTTCTTGAGTTAAAGGACCTACATTTACATGAATCGCTTGTGACAATTCCTGTCTGACAGACTCTTTAGCTTCCTTAAGAAGTACATCATGTGTCAAGAGAAGACCTCCAGGTTTTAAAACCCTTAGATACTCCATTACACATTTTTTCTTAGCTTGATCGGCTTGCATAGTCAGCATAGCTTCATTTATAACAATATCAAAACTAGCATCTTCATAAGGAAGTTTCATTGCATTTGCTCTTTCAAACCTGATCAAATGACCAACACCTGCCGTTGCAGCAGATTTTTTAGCCACTTCTAAAGCTTGAGCATCCATATCAACAGCAGTTATCTTACAACCAAAACGCTGTGCCAACTCAATTGCTGTAGTTCCTCTATTACACGCAACCTCTAGTATTCTCTTTTCTTTTGAAAATCCTCCTTCTGCAATTAACCAATCTGTGGCACGTTTTCCACCTGGACGTAAGCGTTTTTTCCCCAGTTTTGCTAAAAACTTATGACCTGCTTCTGACATTTGAACACCTCTGTTTTTTTCTTCATTATAACATAAAATGATATTATCTGACAATTCTAATCTATTATTTGATGAACTAGAATCAAAAGCATACAAGTGGCCATGACTATAGTATAATACTCAATGAAAATCAAAGAGCAAACTAGGAAACTAGCCGCAGGCTGTACTTGAGTACGGCAAGGCGACGTTGACGTTGTTTGAATTTGATTTTCGAAGAGTATAAATTTATTATTACCTCTCTAGTTCCAATTCAACTCCTCCCATCATTTACACGTATGGATTACGACTATTTTTTGTACTTTGGAATTGCTCTCATCTTCATCCGCTCTACGAACCTCCACCTTTCTGTTCGTAGAACCACGATTTCGCTATTCCTTCCTCTACCGATTCTTATTTCCAGCGTCAGACTTGAGAGTCGCTAACAGGTTCACTAGTAGATGGTCTCC
This sequence comes from uncultured Streptococcus sp., assembly GCF_963521865.1. Classification (GTDB taxonomy): domain Bacteria; phylum Bacillota; class Bacilli; order Lactobacillales; family Streptococcaceae; genus Streptococcus. Next base: position 55,909 of record NZ_CAUQWY010000004.1, on the reverse strand, counting down.
AAAGAGAACTTGCACCTCAGATGAACGACATGCCGTCGTACCTAAAAAAACGAGCACTTTCGTACTCGTTTTCTCTGTATAAACTACTGATTAAAGTGAGTTTACGTCAACTTTGATACCAACACCTTGAGTAGTTGTGATAGTTAAGTTTGTTACGTAAGTTCCTTTAGCTGTAGCTGGTTTTGCTTTTTGGATTGTTTCGTTGAAAGCTTTGAAGTTTTCAACCAATTTTTCAGCTTCAAATGATACTTTACCGATGATTGCTTGAACGTTACCTGCACGGTCAGCACGGTAAGTGATTTTACCACCTTTAGACTCTTCAACTGCTTTAGCAACATCCATTGTTACAGTACCAGTTTTAGGGTTTGGCATCAAGTTACGTGGTCCAAGGACACGTCCAAGACGTCCAACAAGAGCCATCATGTCAGGTGTAGCGATAACTACGTCGAAGTCCAACCAACCGTCGTTGATTTTAGCAACAAGGTCATCTTCACCAACAAAGTCTGCACCAGCAGCTTTTGCTTCTTCAGCTTTTGCACCACGTGCGAAAACAAGAACACGTGAAGTTTTACCAGTACCGTTTGGCAATACCATTGCTCCACGGATTTGTTGGTCAGCTTTTTTAACGTCGATGTTCAAGTTGTAAGCAACTTCTACAGTTGCGTCAAATTTTGCAAAGTTAGTTTCTTTTGCAAGTGCTACAGCTTCTTCTACGCTGTATGCTTTTGTGCTGTCGATTTTCTCAAGAGCAGCACGAAGTTGTTTGCTTTTTTTAGCCATTTTCTATTCTCCTTGTAAGTGGTTCAATCGATTTTCATCTCCCACGTCACTTCTCGAAATGATGAAGTCTTGCGGGTTTTCAGTCTATTATCTTTCTTTTCCTACGTCGTTAAGTTCCCTTGCTGTACCCAAGTACAAGCCTCAGTCACTTGCCTAGTATGAAAAGCAACTAATAGACTGCTGTGAGATTTTCTACTGTGTTATTGATTAGTCAACAACAGTGAATCCCATAGAACGAGCAGTACCTTCGATCATACGCATTGCAGACTCTACGTTTGCTGCGTTCAAATCTGGCATCTTAGTTTCTGCAATTTCTTGTACTTGTGCACGAGTAACTGTAGCAACTTTAGTTTTGTTAGGTGTACCTGATCCTTTTTCAACACCTGCAGCTTTTTTCAAAAGAACAGCAGCTGGTGGTGTTTTAGTGATGAAAGTAAATGATTTATCTTCGTAAACTGAGATAACAACTGGAATAATCATACCAGCTTGGTCAGCTGTACGAGCGTTGAACTCTTTTGTGAATCCCATGATGTTGATACCAGCTTGACCAAGAGCAGGTCCAACCGGTGGAGCTGGTGTAGCTTTACCAGCAGGGATTTGCAATTTTACAAGTTTTTCGACTTTTTTAGCCATTTTTAAATCCTCCTTTGTGGTTTTGGCGGTAATTAAAGATTTTTACCTCCCACAAGTATGCTTTACACATACTCATCTATTATACACTATTTATCTTGAATTGCAAGAGAAAAGTTTATTTTTTATACTCAATGAAAATCAAAGAACAAACTAGGAAGCTAGCCGCAGGCTGCTCAAAGTATAGCTTTGAGGTTGCAGATAAAACTGACGAAGTCAGCTCAAGACACTGTTTTGAGGTTGTGGATAGAACTAACGAAGTCAGTAACCATACCTGCGGTAAGGCGACGCTGACGTGGTTTGAAGAGATTTTCGAAGAGTATTAATCGACGTAATCTCCGCCTTCAAAGCCATAGTATTCTTCCAAACTGAGACCACTCTCAGCAATTTCTTTAGCTTCTTTTCCTACATAACGAAGGTGCCATTCCTCAGACATATAGCCTGTTTCCTTTTCCTTACCTTTGAGATAACGAACAACAAAGCCATAATCAGCCGCATGGTCCAAGAGCCATTGGGCCGCTTTTTCTTCTGTCACCAAATCACCATTTGTCCCAATCACATCAAAGGCCAAGCCAGTTTGGTGCTCGCTATAGCCAGGACGGGCAGAATAACGGTCGGCAGCTTCTTTCCCATCTTGATTGACATAATCTTGATAGAGCTTGGTCTGAGTTTCATAACTTCTAAAACCACTGTAATGGTCGCTAATGGGAAAACCTGCCTCTTGCATAGCTTTGATGAGTTTGACCAACTCTGCCTTGGCTGTTGGGTTTTCCCCTGGATTGTAGTCCTTAGACAATGGATAGTGTTTATTGGCTACGATGATTTCATCGTATTTTCCTTGGATGCTGTAGTAGTCTCCTTTGTTAACCACTTCTGCTTTTTTCTGGGCAGCTCCTTGAGACTTACTTCCGACTGTTCCATCAGCTTTGGCTGTTTGTTCTGTCTTAGATGCGCCATCTTCATTTTTTGCTTTTTCTTGTGAACAAGCTGCTAGACTCAAGGCTAGCAAGGCTGTCAAGACAAGGTATCTTTTTTTCATTTCTACTCCTTTATTTCTAATAATTTATCTACTTCTGACGATAAACGTTTGACTAATCTTTCAATCTCATCCGATTTTGCTTGGCAGGTTTCTGCTGTCATTTCTTCAAAAGGAACCCACCAGACTGGACCACGTCCATTGAGACCGTGACCATTCATGTCACCTCTTCGTCTAGGAAACAGATGCCAATGAAGATGGGCATCGCCATTTCCTAGCAGTTCGATATTCATTTTCTCAGCAGCAAAGGCCTTGGCAACTGCCTCTTGGACCACACTCATTTCTTCTAGAAAACGGAGTCTTGTCTCCTTTTTCAAATGGTGCAATTCGGTGACATGTTCCTTGGCTAGAAAGAGACTATAGCCTGCAAAATACTGATGGTCTCCAACCACAAGATAGCCTGTTTCCAACTCTTTGACAAAATAGGGATTTTCTCCCTTCTTGATGAGCTCAATTCTCTGGCAAATCAAACACATATTAGTCTACCAATGCGCTCTTAAGATAAGCATCAACCATACGCTCCGTTGCGACCACCGAGTCAATATGAGTACGCTCATAAGAATGGCTAGACTCGATACCAGCACCGAGAAGGGCATGTTTGACTTCTGCACCTGCAGACATAGCCGCTGAAGCGTCTGAACCATAAAATGGATAGATATCCAGCTTAAATGGAATATCTTGCTCTTTAGCCAAAGCAACCAAGTGTTGCCGGAAGTCATAATGATAAGGTCCAGAAGCATCCTTGACACAGATAGACACTGTGTACTCATCTGTTTGCTGATCATCTCCCATAGCTCCCATATCCACAGCCAGATATTCTACCACCTGAGCAGGAATATTAGAATTAGCCCCATGCCCCACTTCTTCAAAGACTGAAAAAGCAAAATGTGTTGTTACGGGCAATTCAATCTTCTCTTCTTTATAAATACGAAGGAGATTGAGCAAAATCGCTGCACTGACCTTATCGTCCAAATGACGAGATTTGATAAAGCCTGTCTCTGTCACGACAGTTCGTGGGTCAAAGCTGATAAAATCACCAACTTCAATCCCCAAGGCACGAGTTTCTTTTTCACTGGTTACTCTTGCATCCAAACGCACTTCCATATTGTCCTGCGTGCGTTCTGCAGTTCCTGCATCCTTATAGACATGGCAAGAAGTTTGGTGGATGAGGATGGTTCCTGATACTTTTTGACCTGTGCCTGCTACGTGAACGGTACAGTTTTCACCTTCAATCATATTCCAAGGAAAACCACCGATACGATCCAGTTTGAGACGGCCGTCTGGTTTGACAGCACGGACAATGGCACCCAGCGTATCCACATGGGCAGTCACATAGCGATGCTCTTCGTCATTTCGACCTTTAATGGTCACATTGACACCGCCTTTGGCTGTACGAACTGGCTGATAACCAAAAGCTTCTAGAGTCTTGACTAAATAGTCCGAAATCTCACGAGTGAAGCCTGTTGGCGACTCAATGGCTGTTAGTTCTTTGATATATTCTACTGTTTGATTCATTTCTTCACCTCTTTTGCTACCTATTATAACACATTTATCATCGGATAAAAAAAGAAAATCACTCCTGTAGACTTGGCCACAAAAGTGATTTTATACTCAATGAAAATCAAAGAGCAAACTAGGAAACTAGCCGCAGGTTGCTCAAAACACTGTTTTGAGGTTGTAGATGGAACTGACGTAGTCAGTATCCTACACATACGACAAGGCGACGTTGACGCGGTTTGAAGAGATTTTCGAAGAGTATTAGTGATTATTCCATTTCAAAAACATCACTTTCTTGCTTGTTCGGTAGAACCAATGAGAGCAAGATTCCGACAATGGCTGGCACCAACCATGGGAGTGATGCCTTAGCAAAAGGAAGAGCGTTGACAAGATTTGCAAGAAACTCAACCTTAAACGAGCTTCCTAGTACGCTTGCAATAGCAATAGCTGTAACAACAGCAATTGTCAACTGCATACCTGGTTTTGAAAGGGCAACAAATTTGTTGACAATGACAATCATAACGATAGCAATCGTGATTGGGTACAAGATAACCAGTACTGGAATGGAGTACTTGATAATCGCATCAAGACCCAAATTGGCAATGGCAAATCCAATCAAGGTAAAGGCTGTCGCATAAACCTTGTAGCTGATTTGTGGGAAGCGTTCATTAAAGAACTCAGCTGTTGACACAATCAGACCAACTGTTGTTGTGAAGCAGGTTACGGTAACCATAGCTGCAAGGAAGAGTTGAGCTGTTGAGCCAAAGATTTCTTGAGTGGCTTGTGACAAGATGTAAACACCTGGTGTTCCACCCTTCATCGCTTCAGCTGGTACTGGGAAATGATTCCCAAGGAAGCCTAAACCGATGTAAAGAGCGCTGAAGGCAAGGGCAACAACGATACCAACAACCCAAATGGTTGAAATGTATTCTTTCTTACTTGAAAATCCAAGTTGTTTCAAGGTTTGAACTGCGATTACACTGAAGGCAACTGAGGCAAGAGCATCCAAGGTATTGTAACCTTCTAGGAAACCTGTCCCAAAGGCAGAAGCTTGATAAGCAGCTGAGGCAGCTTGAGGACTTGTTCCACCATATTTGATAGCTCCCAGAACAACCAAGATGACAATCAAGATTGCAAAGACTGGTGTTAAAATACGGCCGATACGGTCCAAGATTTTAGATGGATTAAGCGAAATTAAATAGGCTGCTGCAAAATACAGAACCGTAAAAACAATCAAACCAAGACCTTTATTGGCATCCGACAAAAGAGGCTTAATCCCTACTTCGTAAGCTGTTGTAGCTGTACGTGGGATAGCAAAGAATGGACCGATTGACAAGTAAAGAACTGAGAGGTAAAGAGTCGCAAACCAGGGCGCTATCTTTGTTGAAATCTCGTAGATATATCCTTTAGGATTTAACGTTCCAATAATCAGAGTCAAGACGGCGATACCGACGCCTGAAAAGACAAAACCTGCGATGGCAGGAAGAAAATGTTCTCCAGATAGAGCACCCAGAGAAGGCGGAAAAATCAAGTTCCCCGCACCAAAAAATATTCCAAACAGGAGTAAACCTGTTAAGGCACCTTTTTTAGCCATGAAAATCTCCTTCATATTTATAAAATACTGACCTAGTATATCATGAATAGGAGTATGAAAAAAGCTTCATGAAGTAAATATTGAATGTTTTCAAGATTCTTAAAAATGAGAATTATCTAAAAATAAAATTCTCCTACCCAGTCCACACCAAGTAGGAGAAAATTCTAATGTTTACAGTTCTTCAAAGGCCATCATGCCACCTTGTACATTGATAACCTCATAACCTTGTTCTGATAAGAATTGGCAAGCACGCGCCGATCTCATTCCAGATTTACAAATAACATAATGTAACTGATCCTTGTCCAACTGATCATAGATATCGGCTAATTGACTCAGAGGAAGATTCTGAGCACCTTCTAAATGACGAGCTTCAAACTCATCCACTTCTCTCACGTCCACTAAAGAAAGTTGGTCGTTTTGGTAAAGCTGGTAAAATGCGTCAAAAGAAATTTCTTTCATTCTTTTTCTCCTAAAATAGTTTTAATTCTTTTTTTCAACTCTGGCACCACTTCTGACTCAAACCAAGGATTTTTGGCCATCCAGATTTGATTTCGCGGTGAGGGGTGTACCAGTGGAAAATAGGTTGGCAAGTAGTTCTGGTAATGTTTTACCCGTTCTGTCACCTTGCTACTGACTTTCTCCTGTAAATAGTAGGCCTGGGCATATTGCCCAATTAAGAGGGTCAACTGAATATCGGGCAATTCTTGCAAGAGCTGCGGATGCCATTTTTCTGCAAAGCCAGTTCTCGGTGGCAGATCACCTGACTTGCCATGCCCTGGAAAGTAGAAATCCATAGGCAAAACAGCAAAATATCCTGAATTGTAAAAGGTATCTTCATCCACACCTAGCCAGTCCCGCAAACGATCACCACTTTTGTCCTTCCAGTAAAGGCCTGCTTCTTGAGTTTTAAGACCAGGCGCTTGACCGATGATATTGATGCGAGCAGTCTTTGGCGCTGCAAAGAGAGGCTCAATGCCGCGCTCTGTATAGGTAGCATTCTGCGGATCTGCCATAATAGCCTGCTTGATTCTTTCAATTTGAGACATCTACTTTCCCTCCAAAAAGAAGTCTAAGCATACAATCTCAGACTTCTATCGTTTTATTTGATCAATTCGTAAATAGCTTCGGCATAGATTGCTGCTGCTCGGAAGAGATCATCCAAGGCGATAAATTCATTGGCTTGGTGCATGGTGTCAATTGAGTCTGGGAACATGGCACCATAGGCAACACCTCGTTCTAGCAAGCGACCAAAGGTTCCACCACCGATGACTTGCTCGTGACCTTTAAGACCAGTTTGTTTTTCATAAACATTCAACAAGGTTTGCACAAGTGGATCTTCCATTGGCACATAGTGAGGGGTATGACCGTGTTCAGAAAGGCTAACAGAAGCAACTGGCAAGTTTTCAAGGATTGACTTGATTTGCTCTGGACTTGTTCCTTTTGGATAGCGGATGTTGAGGGCAATGGTATTATCAGCGCTTGTTTCGTCAAAGCGAAAGACGCCGGCATTCATAGAAAGGGCACCCATCTTTTCATCCACATGAGCAATCTTGAGATTTTCACCCTCATGGTCATTCAAGAGAATCTTACCAGCGATGTCAAGGTAGTCTTTGGCTGGACCAGCAAAGTCAAACTGGCTAAGGAAGAGGGCTAGGTAAGTCGCACCATTGACACCTGAAGCAGGCATAGCACCGTGGGCTGATTTACCAATGATCGTCACCTTGTATTGGCCAGCTTCTTCTTGAATTTCTCCTCTGAGTTTGTGTTCTGCAACAAAGGTGTCTAGTTTAGCTTGCAAGTCAGCCAAATCACCTGAAACGACTGCTGTTGCTGATTCAGGTACCATATTTTCACGTAAACCACCTGTAAAGCTGTGAAGACGTGCTGCACCTGTATTTTCTCCTGCAAAGTGGAGGTATTCCGTGATATTTCCTTTTTCACCATTGATGATAGGGAACTCAGCATCAGGAGAGAAACCGAAGTCTGGTTTTGCAAGTCCTACGTGCTCGAAGTAGTAGTCCATGTCTGCCCAGCCTGATTCTTCGTCTGTTCCGACGATAAAGCGGACTTTCTTAGAAGTTGGAAGGCCTAATTCTTTGATGATTTTCAAGCCATAGTAACAAGCTGTTGTAGGTCCCTTATCATCTGAAGCCCCACGCGCATAGAGACGACCATCTTTGATAGTTGGTGTGTAAGGGTCTGTGTCCCAACCGCTACCAGCTGGCACCACGTCCATATGGGCAAAGATTCCGAGAACTTCTTCGCCATCACCAAACTCAAAATGTCCTGCGTAGTTATCAACATTTTTAGTTGGGTAGCCATCGCGGTCTGCGATTTCAAGGAATTTTTCCAAGGCTTTTACCGGCCCAGGTCCAAATGGATGCTCAGCATCAACCTTGCTATCATCACGTTCTGAGTTGATTTCCAAAAGGCTAAACAAGTCAGCCAAGAGGTCTTCTTTGCGTTTTTCTACTTCTGCTGTAAAATCAATTGCTGTCATTTTTTTCTTCTTCCTATCTTTTCTCGATGATTTCATCTACTGGCAAGCGGTAGCTTGGTTCCAATTTTTCGTCTGTGTAACCCACTGTAATCAAAAGTTCTGGGCGGAAACGGTCTTCAATTTCCAAAACCTCATTGACTTTTGATTTGTCAAAACCAAGGATAAGATTTGATCCGATTCCTTGGTCTGTAAGAGCGAGAATCAAGTTCATGGCAACCAAACCTGCATTGAGGGCTAGGTAGTCGCTGACCTGTTGTTCATTGTAACGTGCAAATTCAGCAGGCAAATTTTTCATGAAGTATTGTAGTTGTTCTTCTGAGAAATTCTTTGCCCCACCGACACGGGCGATCTTGCGAGCGCGTTTGGCAAGGTCTGTATCCATAAACAGGGCAATAGTTACAGGCGCTGATGATACCTGCTCAAAGTTGGAACCATAAGCCAATTTTGCCAGTTCGGCATTTTTCTCACGAACCACCACAAATTTCCAAGGCTGGCTGTTGTGGGCACTTGGAGCCAAGGTTGCAATTTCGATAGCCGTACGCACATCTTTGGGATCCACTGGCTTATCAGTGAAATGCTTGGTCGCATGACGTTTTTTATTTAATTCAAGAAATTTCATAATCGATTTCCTTTTCTAATTCTACTGCTTCCATTCTACCATAATTTGAAAGAGCTTGCAGGGATTTTTCATAGAAAGAAATTGGAACAAGGATAAGCAACCGAATGAAGAAAATCATTTAAATAAGGAAGCCCCTCATCCAGTTCCAATTAATTTTCAGTTGCTTAAAGAAACTAGTCCATCTAATATTCTGACTTTATAGCCTCCAAGAAATTCTTCACATCCTCTACATACCCATGCTTTTCTATTAAGCTTGCTAAGAGTTCCAGATTGTGCCCCTGATAGTTATCTTCACGACGTAGCTCTTCATACATTTCGATAAAGGGAAGTCCCTTGGACTTGGCCAATTCTAACTCAGCCTCGTAATCATAAGCGACTTTACGAAATTGGATATTTACCAATTCCCCATCTTCAACTTCTATCACGGCATACTGGGCACGGTGATTTTTTAACATCTCCCAATCAAAATAGGGCATGCCAATCGAACCTGGATTGATGATTTGTTGCCCTTGACTGCCATAACGAAGCAACTGCTTGTGAACATGACCGTAGATTGCCACATCGGTTTCCGCATCTAGCAGTTGGTCAAATTTATCTGTATCATTCCCAACCAGTAGGTCTCCACCATAATTTTTGTCAGGTAAATTATGTGAGAGAGAAAAGCGCAGTCCGTCAACTTCTTTCTTTTCCAGCAAAGGTAAGCTTCGTAGCCAAACGAACATTTCAGGATCCATTCGCTCCATCAAAAACTGGGTCATGCGCATTAACTGGATTTCTTGCGGATCTTCCAAACCATATTGCCCATCTAAAGCCTCAAGGACACAATCATCCCAATTGCCTCGAACACTTGCTGTGATAGGAAGGGCCTTTAGCAGGGCGACCAAGTCATTTGCGCCTGGACCAGGAAGAAAAACATCTCCCAGAAGCCAGTATTCACTGACTCCTTGATTTTTAGCATCTGCAATCACTGCTTCTAGCGCCGTCGCATTGCCATGAATATCTGATAAAATTGCGATTTTATGTTTCATTGTGATTTCCTTCCGTTTGATAATCTACACTCACTTCCGCAACTTGAGCCAACTCCACTTCTTCCTGCGGATTCAACTTCCTCTGAACTGCTTCTGCGACTGTTCTTGGCACTCCAACTTCAACGATTTCATCTACACTGGCTTCCTTGATTTTGGTTAGAGACTTGAAATGCTTCATGAGATTTTGCTTGCGTTTTGGTCCCAGACCTTCAATCCCATCCAATTGAGATGAGAAAGAATTTTTGGAGCGCAGTTGGCGGTGGAAAGTAATGGCAAAGCGGTGCACCTCATCTTGAATGCGTTGGAGGAGGAAAAATTCCTGAGAATTGCGAGACAACTCCACCACCTCAAGCGGATCTCCAAAGAGCAATTCATGGGTTTGGTGCTTGTCGTTCTTTTGCAAACCTGCAATTGGAATATCCAAGCCCAGCTCCTCTTGAATGACCTGCTTGGCAATATTGACTTGACCTTGCCCCCCATCAATGACAATCAAATCTGGCGGAGTCAAAGCCTCACGTTGTACTCGGCCATAACGTCTGCGGATAACCTCACGCATACTAGCATAGTCATCTGATCCAACAACCGTTTTTATCTTGTACTTACGATAATCTTTTTTACTTGGTTTGCCGTTGACAAATACAACCATGGCTGAAACAGGACTAGTTCCCATGATATTGGAGTTATCAAAGGACTCAATGCGAACTGGAGTCGGGATTTGAAGCAAGCGTCCTAGATTTTCAATAGCCCCTTGGGTCTTTTCGACAGATTTCTCCAGCAGGTTGAATTTCTGCTCTAGACTGACACGGGCATTCTTTATAGCCAAATTGACCAGCTGCTTTTTCTCTCCACGTTTGGGCTTAAGAATCTTGGTATCTACCAAGGCCTTGACAGCTTCTTCATCGATATCCTGCGGAATCAATACCTCATTGGGAACCAGGTGGGATTTTTCTTGATAAAATTGTCCCACATAGGTCAAGAAGTCCTCATCTGGATCATTGTAGTAAGGGAAAAGATTGACATCACGCTCAATAAGCTTGCCCTGACGAACAAAGAAAACCTGAACACACATCCAGCCCTTATCGACATAGTAGCCAAAAACATCGCGGTTTTGGAGATCCTTAGCCATGACCCGTTGCTTGGTCCGAAGCGTTCCAATAGCTTGAATCAGGTCACGGTATTCCGCCGCACGTTCAAACTCCATACTTTGAGCTGCCTTTGCCATCTTGCCCTTTAGGTCATCGATGATTTTGTCATCCTGTCCTTTTAGGAAATCAGAAACCTCCTGAGCCATAGACTTGAAATAAGCCTCATCTTTCTTACAGATGGTGTGGGCCATACATTGGCCGATATGGTAGTAAAAACAGACCTTAGACGGTGGATTGGTACACTTACGAAAAGGGAAAATTCGATCCAGCAACCGCTTGATTTCATTGGCTGCCCCCACATCTGGATAGGGACCAAAGTAGAGACCTCCGTCCTTCTTGACCTGACGGGTAATAATCAAACGAGGATAGCGTTCATTGGTGATTTTGATGAAAGGATAAGACTTATCATCCTTGAGCATGATATTGTACTTGGGCTTGTTTTCCTTGATCAGATTGATTTCTAGGAGAAGTGCCTCAATATTGGACTCCGTAACGATAAATTCAAAATCCACAATTTCAGACACCAAGGCCTCTGTTTTGGTATCATGACTTCCGCGGAAATAAGATCTCACGCGGTTACGCAGATTTTTAGCCTTTCCTACATAGATAATGGTGCCGTTTTTATCCTTGTGAATGTAGCAACCAGGGCTGGTTGGCAAGAGCTCTAGTTTTGATTTAATCAAGTTATTCATAGTTCCATTATAGCAAAAAAGTAGGGAAAGATAGTCCCCTACTCATTGGTCTCATATAATTTTCGAAGTCTTTCAACATCCTCTTTCTGGATACCATAAAAGGAACCTGCTGGTTGCATGACAGACTTTTCATCTGTATGGTCCAAGCCAATCGCATGCCCCAACTCATGTTCTGCCGTATGGACAATGCGCTCATAGGAATAGCCATAGCCAGGATTGGACAGATAATAGTGATTCAACCGTACCGTGACAGACAAGAATTGCCCCGTTAAAAGATTGGTCTGACTTTCTGCCTCTCCTGCCACAGGAGTACCTCCGTCATTCATCTCCGTAGCCAGGATATCCGCCTTACTAGTCTCAGTCACGATTTCAAAGTTAAAAGCACCCGTTTGATTCCAATTCTGAATCGCTTCTACATAAGCTTCTTGAAAGCGTGAATCCATCTGCGTATCTAGGTAAATACGAGCTGAAGCCTGTGGCCACCTTCCTTCAGAGTGTTGATGGCTATCTGTCTGATTTAACTTAGGCAGTTGCCCTGTTTTTCCCCATTGGTCGATACTTTGTTGACCAATCTTGACTGACCGTTCTGCTTGCTTTAGCGCTCCTTGAAAATCACCGTTCAGATACCAGAGAAGTCCAAAAGCAAAAGCACACAAAAGAAAAGCTATCCAAACTAGACGCCAAAACAAACGCCACACAAAAGAAAAGAAAGCCCCTATCAAACGAAAAATCCAGCGCATTTCCCTCCACCTTTCTAGCAAATAAAGTCTATTTTACTAAAACAAGCTGAAAGAAAGCTAAATTATGACAATCTCTCTTCTAATTTGAAATCGATTGGCAGAGTTGCTAAGAACCGTTCCAATTGTTTTTCCCAATAATACCACTCGTGAGTTCCAGCACTATGGCTATAGGTCACATCAAAACCTAGTTTTTTGAGATTTTTCACTGCGAGATTATTAGCTTCGTACAAGAAATCCTGCTCGCCACACCAAGCCCAAAGCTTGGTCTTTTTATCCGATTTTTTAGCCAGACTTTCAAGAGAATAGGGGCTAGCTGTCCAATCTTTAATCTCCCCAAAAACACCTCTCCAGTAAGCTGGTGTCCCCAGATTTTGGCTTTCAGGAGAAAAATCTTGAAAGCTGAGAGCACCTGAAAAACTAGCTGCATGAGAAAAACGATTTGTAGCAAGAGCCAGTTTGAAACAGCCGTAACCTCCCATAGAGAGACCAGCGATAAAGGTCTTTTCACGCTTGCTAGTCATATTAGGGAAGAAGCGTTTCAAAACCTGTGGCAATTCCTCTGCTAGAGCTGTGTAATAGTCAAAACCATACTGGGTATCGGTATACCAACCGTTGCTGGTATTGGGCATAACAACGATGAGATTGGTTCCTCGAAGCAAGCGTTCTACGTTGGTCCGCTTGAGCCAGCTATTATGGTTGCCAGACATCCCATGCAAAAGGTACAAGACGGGAATATCTTTACACTCTGGTTCTTCCACTCGATTAGCATCAGGATAGAGGACATTCACTCCCCACTCCATATCCAAAACTTGTGAGTAATACTCGATTTTCATTACTGCCATATTTTTCCTCTATTTTTCTATAAGAAAAAGCCGAAATTCGACTTTCTCTCTGTTTATTTCAACGATTATTTTGCTTCCATGACTACTGGTAAAATAGCTGGACGACGCTTGGTTTGGTCAAAGAGATACTTGGTCAGATTATCACGAACCTTCCCTTTAAGATCTGCCCAGTCAAAGTCATCTCCTTGAAGATAGTCTTCTACCGTTTGGTTAATCAATTCTGAACTTTCACGGAGAATATCGCGACTCTTCTTGAGATAAACAAATCCACGCGTGTGAACACGAGCCTTGGCCACGATTTTCTTCTCACGACGGTTAACGGTAATTGCGACGATGAAAATACCATCCTCTGACAAGACCTTACGGTCACGAAGAACCACATTTCCAACATCACCAATGGCATTCCCGTCAATCAAGACATCCCCTGCTGAAACCGATCCAGCTGGAACAAAGTCTCCATTTTCGTAAGACATGGTCGTCCCCTTTTTAGGAATGAAGATGCGTTCTGGCAACATCCCAACTGCCATAGCAGCCTTAGCATGGGCATCCAACTCACGGTATTCCCCTTGAATCGGGAAGAGATACTTGGGTTGCAAGAGATTGATCATCAACTGCAAATCACGCGCATTTCCGTGCCCTGATACATGTAAACTTTGGGTAATCAATTTGACAACCCCTCCTGCCTGATAAATCATATTTTCCACACGCGCAACGAAGGCTTCTTTAGCAATAGACGGAGCCGTAGCAATATAGACCAGGTCCCCATCCTTGATTTCTACATAACGATGGCGACCAATCGACATCTTACGAAGTCCATTGATAGGTTCACCCATACGACCTGTCTCAAGGATAATCAACTCATGGTCTTCAAAGCGAGACATATCTTTAGGCTTAATCAAGAGAATTTCGTTGGCTAAAGACAACTTCTTGAGACGAATCGCTGTGCGGACGATATTTTCAATATCAAATCCTGTCAAGACGATACGTCGACCTGTTTTATCCGCAGCGTCAAAAATCTGCTGGATACGAGAGAGGTTACTGGAAACAGCTGCAACGATGATACGACCTTCCCAGTCAGCAATGGTTTGGGTAATTTCATCCCTAACTTCACTTTCGCTAGCCACCTGAATATTGCTGTCCGCATTGGCCGAATCACTGAGGAGAGCCAGGACGCCGTCACGACCGATTTCTGCCAAACGAGCAAAGTCTGTCGCATAGGATTCACTAGCTGTCTGGTCAAATTTGAAGTCACCTGTATAAACGATGCTACCTTCAGCTGTCTTCAAGACAATTCCCAGGCTCTCTGGAACGGAGTAAGTCGTAGGGAAGAATGAAACCACTGTCCCACCAAAATCAATCTCTGTATCTTCATCAATAACATGAAAATCATTAAATTTCTTGACTGCGTCATTTCCTTTGACAAAGAGTTTGGCCAACTCAATGGTCAACTCAGAGCCAAATACAGGTACCTTGGCTTCAGCCAAGAGATAAGGCAGAGCACCAATAGCATCTGCATGTCCGTGAGTTAAAAATACCCCAGCAATTCGATCTTTATTTTCAAAAAGGTAGTCCATCTTTGGAATCACCACATCGACCCCTAATTGTTCATTTTCGGGATATTTTAACCCTACATTCAAAACAAAAATGGACTCTCCAATTTCAGCAATGTACATATTTTTCCCATTTTCACGTACACCACCAAGTGTTGTTAAACTAATATTACTCATTTTTCCTCCAAAATCTTAGTTTATCTTGATTATAGGGTTACTTACCCTCTTATTCTAAAAGCACTATTACTTTTATACTCTTCGAAAATCAAATTCAAACCACGTCAGCTTCGCCTTGCCGTAGGTATGGTTACTGACTTCGTCAGTTCTATCCACAACCTCAAAACAGTGTTTTGAGCTGACTTCGTCAGTCTTATCTACAACCTCAAAGCAGTGCTTTGAGCAACCTGCGGCTAGCTTCCTAGTTTGCTCTCTGATTTTCATTGAGTATTAGCCGAATCTTTTCTTACCATTATACCATTTTTTTAATGATTTTCAAAATGAAGATTTGTTTTCAAAAAAGAGCTGGTTGCCCAACTCTTTCCTATCATCTACTCTTTTTCCATTAAAAAGTCATAAATTTCTTGCACGGTACCCAGCGCCATCATTTCTTGGTCTTTGACGGTTTGTTTGAGATTCTGGTAAATCTGACTTTCTCCGATTTCCCGCTTTGGTGCCTCTTTATTAACTGTCATCACACCATCTTTAATCGTCACAAAGCCTAGCTCTTCAAACACTTGAATCATCTTGACCAGCAAGATTTGTTGAATATTGAGATAAGCAGCCAAATCTTTCAGCTTGTAGCGAATATCAAACTCTGGGAACTGGTAGATGGTCTTGTACAATTTAGCAAACTGCTCTCTAGTCCCATACCCCGTCAGATAGTAGGCCTTGTCAATATCATTTTTGAAATAGACAGCAGAGAAATTCTGTTCCTGAAAAATGGTCTTCAGCTGAGTAATATCTTCAGGAATAGTTTTTACGACAACAGCTTCACTAGTCGCTAAATCTGGCAGTTCTCCAGCAAAATCCAAGACTGGAATCCCCTCTGGCAAGACTGCATTTTTCCCACGAATGTTAAAGAGTTGAACACCCTCCACCCGCGCATCCACCATCATCAACTGGAGAGCAGTTTGGCCATTCCATTGGTTGACAGACAATTTGACTGCCAACTCTAGATTCTTGGTTTGAGCAAATTCTGTTGCCCATCTACCTTGACCGAATGCCACCACTTCAAAACTCGCCTCACCTTTGGAAATTTTCAACTTGAGATGAGCATTGCCTGCCCCCATAGTACGGGCACTTTCGACCTGAATATCCTTTATATAAAAGACAGGTTTCTGATTGTCCATGCCAAAAGGTGCCAAACGTTCAAAACTTTTGACCGTTTCCAAGCTAAGTGTCTCCAAATCCAGTTCTTCATCTAGATTTAACTTGTTCTTGCCAACAGCATCTGCTCCTTTTTCACGGACATAATCTTCCAAAATCTGAGACAAATCTGAGAGTTTCTCCACTTCCAGCGTCATTCCTGCTGCGCCAGCATGGCCACCAAAGGCGATAAAGAGGTCTCGATGGGGATCCAGAGCCTCAAAAATATCGACTGCTTCCACACTACGAGCACTACCCTTGGCACGACCGTCCTCTATATTGAGAACCATGACTGTCTGTCCCAATTCTTCCAACAAACGACCAGCCACGATACCCAGAACCCCAGGATTCCAGCCTTCCTTGGCCAAGACTTGGACCTTCTTCTCAGGATTCACCATGGTCTTGGCTTCTTCATAGATAGACTGAACGATTTCCTTGCGCTCTTCGTTTTTCTGATGAATCATGAGGGCAATCTCATGCGCTTCCTCATCATCAAACCCAGTCAGCAAATCAATGGCAGGATTAGGATCATCCAAGCGCCCCAAGGCATTTAAACGAGGGGCAATCTGGAAACCAACTGTCTCTTCTGTCACTTCATTGGCAGCAATCCCAGCCATGTCCAGCATTTCTTGTAAACCAATGCGCTGAGTATGTCCCAACACTTCCAGACCATACTGAACCAAGATACGGTTCTCATCTGTCAGACTCACCATATCTGCAATGGTACCAATAGCAACCAAATCAAGCAATTCCACTTGTACTTCTTCCAAAAGGGCACAAGCCAGCTTGAAAGCCACTCCACAACCAGCCAAATATTTGAAAGGATAGTTCGCATCTGGATGTTCAGGGTGGACAATAGCATAAGCATCTGGTAAGGTTTCAGGCATGGAATGGTGGTCAGTCACAATGACATCTACTCCCATAGACTGGGCCAATTCAATAGCTTCATGACCCGCAACCCCATTGTCCACCGTCACAATCAAGGAAATCTCTTCTTGCTCGATAAAGTATTTATAGACACTGGCATTAGGGCCATAGCCATCGGTAAAACGATTGGGCAAATAAACACGGCACTCAGCACCAAGCTGTTCCAAACTTTCCTTCACAATCGAAGCCGAAGTCATACCATCCGCATCATAATCACCGTAAACGAGGATATTTTCCCCTTCTTCAATGGCCTGACGAATCCGTTCCACTGCCTTGTCCATATCATGGAGCAGATAAGGGTCGTGCAAGTCCTCCAAGGAAGGTTCTAAAAACTTCTTCAGACTTTCTTGGTCCTGAATCCCTCTCTCAAATAATAACCGAGCCACCTCAGGACCCAGTCCAGCCTTCTTGGCTATCTTTGTAAAATCCGCATCTTCTACCTGCGGGGCAAACTGCCATTCATAAGTAGGTGTTATCAAAAAGACATCCACTCTTTCTAAGAATTCTATTGCTTCATTATAACATGATTTAGGTTTTTTCTCTATCCAGATTGCTTTCTACAAAAATTTTACTAACTTTTTTCTGATATGATTTGACAAGAAAAATCTTTTAGTGTAGAATCATGTTATAAAATCTAACACAAAGGAGATTCCTTATGGCTTTAGTAGAATTTGAACACGTCGAAAAATATTACGGAGACTACCACGCACTCCGCGACATCAATCTCCGTTTTGAAAAAGGACAAGTCGTTGTCCTACTCGGACCATCTGGTTCTGGGAAATCCACTCTGATCCGTACCATCAATGGTTTGGAGGCTGTTGACAAGGGAAGCCTTCTCGTAAATGGTCACCAAGTTGCTGGTGCCAGCCAGAAAGATTTGGTGCCTCTTCGTAAGGAAGTAGGCATGGTTTTCCAGCATTTTAACCTCTATCCGCATAAAACAGTGTTAGAAAACGTAACACTAGCACCCATAAAAGTTCTAGGAATTGATAAAAAAGAAGCTGAAAAAACAGCCCAAAAATATCTGGAATTTGTAAATATGTGGGACAAGAAAGATTCTTATCCAGCCATGCTGTCTGGTGGACAAAAACAACGGATTGCCATCGCACGTGGACTCGCTATGCATCCTGAACTCCTCCTCTTTGATGAACCAACATCTGCCCTTGACCCTGAAACCATCGGCGATGTTCTAGCGGTTATGCAAAAATTGGCCCACGATGGTATGAATATGATTATCGTGACCCATGAAATGGGCTTCGCCCGTGAAGTTGCTGACCGCATCATCTTTATGGCTGATGGAGAGGTTTTGGTGGATACGACAGATGTTGATGACTTTTTCGACAATCCAAGTGAACCTCGTGCCCAACAATTCCTCAGCAAAATCATCAACCACGAAAGTGACAAAGTCAAATAAGGAGGCGCCTATGAAAAAGAAATTCTTTTTATCCGCATTATTGATTAGCCTTTTCGGCCTTGCTGCTGCAAAACCAGTTCAGGCTGATACCAGTGTCGCAGACATTCAAAAGAGAGGCGAGCTGGTTGTCGGTGTAAAACAAGACGTTCCCAATTTCGGCTACAAGGATCCCAAGACAGGGACCTATTCTGGTATCGAAACAGACTTGGCCAAGATGGTAGCTGATGAGCTTAAGGTCAAGGTTCGCTATGTTCCTGTTACCGCACAAACTCGTGGACCCCTTCTGGATAATGAACAGGTCGATATGGATATCGCAACCTTTACTATCACGGATGAACGCAAAAAACTCTACAACTTCACCAGCCCTTACTACACAGATGCTTCTGGCTTTTTGGTCAACAAATCTGCCAAAATCAAAAAGATTGAGGATCTAAATGGTAAAACCATCGGGGTTGCCCAAGGTTCCATCACCCAACGCCTGATTACTGAACTGGGTAAAAAGAAAGGCCTGAAGTTTAAATTCGTCGAACTTGGTTCCTACCCAGAATTGATTACTTCCCTACACGCTCACCGTATTGATGCCTTTTCCGTTGACCGCTCGATTCTGTCTGGCTACATCAGTAAACGGACAGAACTACTAGATGATAGTTTCAAGCCATCTGACTACGGTATCGTTACCAAGAAATCAAATACCGAGCTCAACGACTATCTTGATAACTTGGTCACCAAATGGAGCAAGGATGGTAGTTTGCAAAAACTTTATGACCGTTACAAGCTCAAACCATCTAGCCATACTGCAGATTAAGGAGGATACCCCATGACAGATTTATCATCTTGGACAGCCTATTTTCAGGATTTTGGACAATTTTTCAATGGTTTCCTCTTCACCCTTGCCCTAGCTATCGGATCTTTTATCCTAGCCATGGTTTTGGGCATCTTCTTTGGAGCCATGTCAACCAGCAAGCGTCCGATTTTGCGAATCTTAGCTCGTATCTTTGTAGAATTTTATCAAAACACTCCCCTCTTGGTGCAGTTTGTCATCGTTTTTTATGGTCTACCTCTTATCAGTGACCACACCATCATGATTCCAATTTATTGGACAGCTGTACTCTGTGTAGGACTCTATCACGGCGCCTATATCGCTGAGGTGATTCGCTCAGGTATTCAGTCGATTCCTAGCGGTCAGATGGAGGCCGCCTTGTCACAAGGTTTTACCTATATCAGTGCCATGCGCTTGATTATCTTACCTCAGGCTTTCCGTATCATTCTCCCTCCTTTGACCAACCAAATCGTTAACCTCATCAAAAACACCTCGACAGTCGCTATCATTTCTGGAGTGGACTTGATGTTTGTAACCAAATCTTGGTCGGCTCTTAACGGAAACTATATCCCAGCCTTTCTAGGCGCTGCCCTGCTCTACTTCTCTCTATGCTTCCCTGTTGCCCAGTTTGGTCGCAAGATGGAGCAAGCCAACAAAAAAGCCTATTCACTTTAGGAGGTTACTATGGAATCCATTTTAGAAGTTTTGACCCCAGATAACCTAGTCTTTATCTTTAAAGGATTTGGCTTGACCCTCTACATTTCTCTAATTGCCATCGTCCTCTCTACCCTTATCGGTACGGTGCTAGCTGTCATGAGAAATGGAAAAAATCCTGTCTTGCGTATCATCTCCAGCATTTACATCGAGTTTGTGCGCAACGTTCCCAACCTCCTCTGGATTTTCACTATCTTTTTAGTTTTCAAGATGAAATCCACTCCAGCAGGTATTACTGCCTTTACCCTCTTTACATCAGCAGCCCTAGCTGAGATTATCCGAGGTGGCCTCAATGCCGTGGACAAGGGACAGTACGAAGCAGGAATGTCGCAAGGATTTACCTCAGCCCAAATCCTCTACCACATCATTCTTCCACAAGCTATTCGTAAAATGCTGCCAGCCATCATTTCTCAGTTTGTAACCGTGATTAAGGATACCAGTCTTCTCTACTCTGTCATCGCCCTACAAGAACTCTTTGGAGCTAGCCAAATTCTCATGGGCCGTTATTTCGAACCAGAGCAAGTCTTCAGTCTGTATATCCTGATTGCCCTCATCTACTTCAGCTTTAACCTAGCAATTTCGAGCCTGTCTCATATGCTAGCCAAACGTTGGCAACAAGCTGCAGAATAATACTCTTCGAAAATCTCTTCAAACCACGTCAGCTTCACCTTGCCGTATATATGTTACTGACTTCGTCAGTTCTATCCACAACCTCAAAACGGTGTTTTGAGCAGCCTGCGGCTAGCTTCCTAGTTTGCTCTTTGATTTTCATTGAGTATAAACAGCCACTCTCCAGTTTAATTGGAGAGTTTTTTTATGATAGTAAACATTTATAGATCTCAATTTGACACCATACTTTTTCTATGATAAAATGTAACAAATTCATTTACAACAAATCAAATCAAATCTAAATGAAATGGAATTTTTTATGAAATCACTCAAAGGACTACTCTTTATCATAGCTAGTTTTCTCTTGACTATTTTGACTTGGATGAGCACTTCTCCCCAATTCATGATTCCAGGACTAGCTTTAACAAGCCTATCTCTGACTTTTATCCTAGCCACTCGTCTCCCCCTACTAGAAAGCTGGTTCCACGGTTTAGAGAAGGTCTATACTGTCCACAAATTCACAGCCTTTCTCTCCATCATCCTACTAATCTTTCATAACTTCAGTATGGGCGGTTTGTGGGGCTCTCGCTTAGCCGCTCAGTTTGGCAATCTTGCTCTCTATATCTTTGTCAGTATCATCCTTGTCGCCTATTTAGGCAAATACATCCAATACGAAGCTTGGCGCTGGATTCACCGCCTGGTTTACCTGGCCTATATTTTTGGACTCTTTCACGTCTACATGATGATGGGCAATCATCTCCTTACATTTAATCCTCTAAGTTTTCTTGTTGGTAGCTATGCCCTTTTAGGCTTACTAGCTGGTTTTTATATCATTTTTCTATATCAAAAGATTGCCTTCCCCTATCTAGGGAAAATTACCAATCTCAAACGCTTAAATCACGATACTAGAGAAATTCAAATCCATCTTAGCAGACCTTTCAACTATCAAGCAGGACAATTTGCCTTCCTAAAGATTTTCCAAGAAGGTTTTGAAAGTGCCCCGCATCCCTTTTCTATCTCAGGAGGTCATGGTCAAACTCTTTACTTTACTGTCAAAAATTCAGGCGACCATACCAAGAATATCTATGACAATCTTCAAGTCGGTAGCAAAGCAAGCGTAGACAGAGCTTACGGACACATGATCATAGAAGAAGGAAGAAAAAATCAGGTTTGGATTGCTGGAGGCATTGGGATCACCCCCTTCATCTCTTACATCCGTGAACATCCTATTTTAGATAAACAGGTTCACTTCTACTATAGCTTCCGTGGAGAGGAAAATGCAGTCTATCTGGATTTGCTTCGTGACTATGCTCAGAAAAATCCTAATTTTGAACTCCATCTAGTCGACAGTAGGAAAGATGGCTATCTTAATTTTGATCAAGAAGAAGTACCCGAACAGGCAACCGTCTATATGTGTGGTCCTCTTTCTATGATGAAGTCACTCTCCAAACAGATTAAGAAACAAAATCCAAAAGCAGAGCTTATTTACGAAGGATTCAAGTTCAAATAAGCACTCATACTCTCCTGGAATTTTCCAGGAGTTTTTTCTACTCAACCGCAAAAAACACTGCCAGATTTCTAGCAGTGTTTTGACATTTCATTTATCTTAGTAAACTGTTCTTTCAGTTTCTACATCGAAGAAGTGGGCTTTGTTCAAGTCAAATCCAAGTTCAACTGTTGCGCCTGTTTGCAAGTAGTCACGAGCATCAACTTTGGCAACAAATTCGTCTTTACCAACTTGGCAGTAAAGGTGAGATTCTGAACCAAGCAATTCTGATACAGAGATAGTAGCTTTTACAACTGAATCTGGGAATGTTTCAAGGAATGCTTCTTCTGCATTCACGTCTTCTGGACGAATACCGAAAATCAATTCTTTACCTTCGTAGCCTTTTTCACGAAGAACTTTCAAAGCGCCTTCTGGCACTTTCAAACGGAAACCGTCTGAAACAATTTCGCTACCAACCAGTTTCACGTTGATGAAGTTCATTGCTGGGCTTCCGATGAATCCTGCAACGAATTTGTTAACTGGGTTTTTGTAAACTTCTTGAGGAGAACCGATTTGTTCTACACGTCCGATAGTACCTGTACCAGCAGGGTTCTTAGTTGCTGACATGATAACGATACGGTCTGCAAGTGTCATCGCTTCTGTTTGGTCGTGAGTTACGTAGATAGTTGTAGCTCCGATACGACGGTGGATTTTAGCGATTTCAGCACGCATTGATACACGAAGTTTAGCATCCAAGTTTGACAAAGGTTCGTCCATCAAGAATACTTTTGCATCACGGACAATCGCACGACCCATGGCAACACGTTGACGTTGACCACCAGAAAGGTCAGCAGGTTTACGTTCCAAGAATTCTTTCAATCCAAGGATTTCAGCTGCTTCTTGAACACGTTTATCGATATCTTCCTTGCTGTATTTACGCAATTTCAAACCGAAAGCCATGTTGTCATAAACAGTCATGTGTGGGTAAAGAGCGTAGTTTTGGAATACCATGGCGATATCACGGTCTTTTGGAGCCACGTCATTGACAACCACGCCATCGATAGAGGCAGTACCTTCTGTGATGTCTTCAAGACCTGCAATCATACGGAGAGTAGTTGATTTACCACATCCTGAAGGTCCTACGAAAACGATGAACTCTTTGTCTTTGATGTTCAAGTTGAAATCTTCAACTGAGTAGTGTTCGCTGTTTGGATATTTTTTGTAAATATTTTTAAGATTTAATTCTACCATGAGGTGAACTCCTTTTGTCTTTTGATAGTTTTATTATAAATGAAAACGCTTAACTTTTCTATGGCAAGGTGACCAAAAAAATAAAAAAGTTCTGTGCAACTTGCACAGAACTTTAGAGAATATCTGGTAAAATCAATTGATAACACAGGGTCAGGTCGGTCAACTCCTTCAACTGAAGCCCTGTCAACTCTTCCCATTTGTCAATCTTGTATTGGAGAGAATTGCGGTGCAGATAGAGTTTCTGGGCTGTTTTTGTTAGAACAGCACTGTTTTCCCAAAGGGAAAGAATAATTTCCTGAATCTGGTCTTGATCCAAAATCATCTGGCGCAAGCATTCTTTAATAACTTTCAAGTCCACGAGCCTTTCTCCCATACTCCAAAGATAGAGCTGAGAAAAAGTATGAACACCTTGGTGACCCTGGCGCCACCAAGTCTTGAACAAATCGCGCTCCGCTTTGATTAAGTCTGATAGGGCTTGATGTCCCGTCTGAGACCAAATCTGACCCAACATGATAGAGAGACGAAGTCCAAAGTCATACTCAACCGCTTCAATCGTATCACTTAAAATAGCTCGTACAGAAGTGTATTTGTCTTGTTGAAGCACGAAAACATAATCCTGAGCTCCGACCTGAAGCACCGCCTGACAGTTGGGAAAAAGAGTCTGCATCATATCCAGCCAAGAAGCTAGATTTTCCTGCTGAAAATAGGAAAGATGACAATAAACCAACTGAATCTTTTTGAAAGCTTGTGGCGCCTGCCCTTTCCCCTCAACCAGATAAGAATACCAAGGATTGAGCGAACGAGCCTGCTCCTGCTGGGTCAAAAGGGAAACCAACTGCTTTTCACGTTCACTGAGCCCAGCTTCCTCCAGCAAAATCCACTGCTGAGAAGCTAAAGGGAGGGTGAGATAGCCCTCTTTCTCTACTGGTTGGTCTGAAATCTGAGCTTCAGGAAACCAGTCTTGTAGTTCTTTTGCCATCATATCCTAGCCCTCCACTTTTTGGATGCACCACAAAATCAAGCTCTCAAGCCGTTCCAGATTTTCAGTCATATGGAGATAGCCCATGACTGCTTCAAAACCTGTGGACATACGGTAGGTCACCACATCAGCATTTTTAGCCTTGGTGTGACTATTGGTATTGCGGCCACGTTTGTAGATTTCCTCTTCTTTTTCCGTCAGGACTTGCTCCTCTAACATAAGGGAAATCAGGCTAGCCTGAGCCTTGGCTGAGACATACTTTGTCGCCTCTTGGTGGAGTTTATTGGGCTTGGTCATACCTTTGAGGATGAGGTGACGGCGAATATACATAGAATACACCGCATCTCCTTCAAAGGCTAGCGCAATCCCGTTAATGAGATTGACATCAATCACGTGTCCACCTCACTCCATCCTTGGTATCAAGGAGCTTAATTCCTTGAGCAGCCAATTGGTCACGGATCTGGTCCGCTGTCGTAAAGTCACGATTGGCACGCGCTTCTTGACGTTTTTGAATCAAGACTTCAATCTCTGCATCCAATACTTCCTCTACAAAGACAATCCCAAAGACTTCCAACATAGACGCAAGAGCTTGCTTAACACTTGCATCATAATTGCCAGAGTTAATCCATTTGGCCATTTCAAAGACTACTGTGATACCGTTGGCAGAGTTGAAATCCTCATCCATAGCTGCTACAAACTTGTCTTTAAAAGCTTGTAACTCTTGGGTATCCACGTTTCCTGTAAATGGTTGTTCGTAAGTGTTCTTTAGATACTTGAGATTAGTCTCTGCATCCCGCACTGCCTTTTCTGTAAAGTTGATAGGCTTGCGATAATGTTGAGTCGCAAAGAAGAAACGAAGCACTTGCCCATCAAGAGTTTTAAGGGCATCGTGTACGGTGATAAAGTTCCCCAAAGACTTGGACATCTTGACATTGTCAATATTGACAAAGCCATTGTGCATCCAGTAGTTGGCAAAGGTCTTGCCTGTTTTAGCTTCAGACTGGGCAATTTCATTGGTGTGGTGAGGAAACTCAAGGTCCGCTCCACCACCGTGGATATCAATAGTATCGCCCAAAATTTCTGTCGACATGACCGAACACTCAATATGCCAGCCCGGACGACCAGGTCCCCAAGGACTGTCCCAAGAAATCTCACCTGATTTGGCAGATTTCCATAGTGCAAAGTCCACAGGATTTTCCTTACGAGCTGTTTCTTCATCGGTACGACCTGAAGCACCTAGTTCCAAATCTTCCAAGGTTTTATTGGCCAACTTGGCATAGTTGTGAGATTTTTCCACACGGAAGTAAACATCCCCCTGGCTCTCATAGGCAAAACCTTTTTCAATCAACTCTTCCACAAAACGGATGATGTCAGCCATAAACTCCACCACACGCGGATGGCGGGTCGCAGGTTTGACGCCCAAGGCCGTCACATCCTCACGAAAGACAGCGATGTACTTGTCCGCAACCTCCTGAGGCGTGATGCCTTCTTCCTTGGCACGGTTGATAATCTTATCATCCACATCCGTAAAATTGGAAATATAGGCAACCTCGTACCCACGATACTCAAAATAGCGACGAATGGTATCAAAAGCCACTGTTGAGCGGGCATTCCCCACGTGGATATAGTTGTACACGGTTGGCCCACAAACATACATCTTGACTTTGCCGTCCTCGATTGGGACAAATTCTCGCAAATCACGAGACATAGTGTCATAGATTTTAATCATAAATCATAGTCAGGAAATCCAAAATCCAAGAACAGTTAGTTTCATCACTAAGAGTTCAATTGAATTTCAGTCCGAATATCTCTACACTTCGGAATCCCTTGCTCCTTTCTCATTCAGATAAACTACCTGTGTCTGTTTGACAAAGCCGATTTTTTCATATAAGCGTTTGGCACCGACGTTGCTATCCTCTACTGCAATCTGAAATTCCTTATCATTTTGCTCAATTAGTTGGTTGACAAGTGATTTTGCTAAGTAGCTCCCATAGCCTTTCCCACGTTCAGGTTCAGACATTGCTAAACCGTAGAAGTAATTCGTATCGCTCGATAAATCAACCGTGCAAGTTCCAATAACCTGACCGTCTTTTAACAAAATATATAGGCGACTTTCTGGATCTTTCAGAGCTTCAGCGACATATCTATCCACAACTTCTCTAGATTCATGTTCCTCTGAAAATGCCTGAAATTTCAACTGACTAATTTGCTCCTGATACGAACTATCTGCTAACAAAACTTCAAGATTGGAAAGCTTTTCTAACGGATAAGATTTCCTATCCTTACCTAACCAAGTTTCTGTCTCTTCATCCTCGACCAATCCCCAGTTGCTAACAAAATCAGGATGACGGTCTAGAAAAACACGCTCTGTCTGAAAAGTGACTGAACAAATAGAGAAAGAAGCTGTTTCTCTCTCAAAACTAGTAAACAATGCACGCGCAATCCCCTGACGGCGATGAGCTGGATGAACCAGTATCGTCACTTCTACATCTTGATCATCTGCATAGACGGTTAAGATACCAACAAGTTCGCCTTTTTCATAATAAAGGAAAAAGGCGGGCATGTTCGGGTCAAAATTAAGCATGTTAGAGAGATAGGGATCACGATAGGTACCGTCATAGTTTTGGCAACAGTTAATTAGTTTTTTCGCCTCAGATAACTCCTCTTGGCTTAACTTGTTTCTTACTTGAATCATATAGGTATCCTCTACAACCCAGACGATCTGTGACTGGCTTCTTTAGCCTGCTCGAGTTTATTGACGTAGTACTCTCGTTTTTCTTCGACTTCGTGGATCGTCGGTTCATCCTTCTGTCCATGAACTCGGACAATCTTGGCCGGAATACCGACAACCGTCACATCACTAGGTACATCTGCTACGACAACTGCTGCAGCACCGACCTTGGCATTTGCACCAATTTCTACAGGACCAATAACTTGGGCATGTGCTGATATAAGGGCACCCTGACGAACGGTCGGATGGCGTTTGCCAACATCCTTACCAGTCCCACCAAGAGTCACTCCGTGATAAAGGAGAACACCTTTTTCAACGATCGCTGTTTCCCCAATCACCAGACCAGAACCGTGGTCGATAAAGACACCTGAATCAATCTGGGCACCTGGATGAATCTCAATCTGAGTCCAAAAGCGCCAAAACTGACTGTGCATACGAGCCAGGAGTTTAAAGCCATGCTTCCAGAGAAAATGCGAAAGACGGTGGGCCGCCAAGGCCTTGACACCTGGATAAGTCAGCAAAACCTCCAAAGTGGTGCGGGCCGCTGGATCATTTTCTTTTACGATATCAATGGTTTCGCGCCACCATCCCATACATTTCTCCTTTTCTTATTCTGAATCTTTTGGTGTTTCTGTAAATTCTTTCTTAGGTTTGTGGTCCTTGTGATGACGTGGGCGGTGAGGTCTCTCAGACTTTTCGCCTTTTTCATCACGTTCAGGTTTTGGTGGACGAGGAAGAAGTGCTTTCATAGAAGCATCTACACGTCCTTTTTCATCAATCTTGATAACTTTAACATCGACTTCATCACCGATTGCTACCAAGTCTTCGACATTATTGGTACGCGTCCATGCCATCTCAGAGATATGAACAAGGGCATCTGTCTTATCAAAGAGGTTAACAAAGGCACCAAATTTCTCGATACGAACAACCTTGGCACGGTAAACTTCATCCACCTTAGCTTCACGAACCAAACCAGCAATAATTTCTTTAGCACGGTTAATAGCATCTTGGTCGCTAGAGTAGATAGACACATTTCCTTCTTCATCGATATCAATCTTAACGCCTGTTTCAGCGATAATCTTGTCAATGGTTTCTCCACCCTTACCGATGACAATCTTGATCTTGTCCACATCAATCTTGATGGTATCAATTTTTGGAGCAGTTGGAGCCAATTCTGGACGAACTTCTGGAATGGTTGCTTCAATCACATCAAGGATTTCAAAACGCGCTTTCTTGGCTTGGGCAAGAGCTTCTGTCAAGATTTCTGCAGTAATCCCTTGGATCTTGATATCCATTTGAAGGGCTGTAATCCCGTCACGAGTACCTGCAACCTTAAAGTCCATGTCTCCAAAGTGGTCTTCCAAACCTTGGATATCTGTCAAGACTGTATAGTTATTTCCATCTGAGATAAGTCCCATAGCAATACCAGCTACTGGCGCCTTGATTGGCACACCACCAGCCATAAGGGCAAGAGTTCCCGCACAAATAGAAGCTTGAGAAGAAGAACCATTTGATTCCAAGACTTCTGCCACCAATCGGATAGCATATGGGAATTCTTCCAAACTTGGCAAGACTTGAGCAAGGGCACGCTCACCAAGAGCACCGTGACCGATTTCACGACGACCTGGCGCACCGTAACGACCTGTTTCCCCTACAGAGTATTGTGGGAAGTTATAGTGGTGCATAAAGCGTTTCTTGTACTCTGGATCCAAACCATCGATGATTTGAGTTTCCCCCATCGGAGCCAAGGTCAAGACTGAAAGGGCCTGAGTTTGCCCACGAGTAAAGAGACCTGAACCGTGCACACGAGGAAGGAAATCAACAACCGCATCCAAAGGACGGATTTCATCGACCTTACGACCGTCAGGACGCACCTTATCTTCTGTAATCAAACGGCGCACTTCAGCGTGTTCCATTTGTTCCAAGATTTCAGCCACATCACGCATGATACGGTCAAATTCTTCGTGGTCCGCATATTTTTCTTCATAAACGGCTGTGACTTGATCCTTAACTGCTTGAGTTGCAGCTTCACGAGCCAATTTTTCTTCTACTTGAACTGCTTTTTGAAGGTCACTGTTGTAAGCTGAGATGATTTCTGCCTGCAATTCAACATCTACATGAAGCAATTCCACTTCTGCTTTTTCCTTGCCGACAGCCGCAACGATTTCTTCTTGGAAAGCAATCAATTCTTTGACTGCTTCATGCCCTTTGAGAAGGGCTTCCAACATGATTTCTTCTGACAATTCTTTGGCACCAGACTCTACCATGTTGATGGCGTGTTTAGTCCCAGCTACTGTCAATTCAAGAAGAGATTGCTCTGCTTGTTCTTGCGTAGGGTTGATGATGATTTGACCATCCACATAACCCACTTGGACACCAGCGATTGGTCCGTCAAATGGAATGTCTGAGATAGAAAGCGCTAAAGATGAACCAAACATAGCTACCATTGGTGCAGATGCATTTTCATCATAAGAAAGCACAGTGTTAATCACTTGGACTTCATTACGGAAACCTTCCGCAAACATTGGACGGATTGGACGGTCAATCAAACGCGCTGTCAAGGTCGCATCTGTTGAAGGACGTCCTTCACGTTTCATAAAGCCACCAGGAAACTTCCCAGCCGCATACATTTTTTCTTCGTAGTTGACTTGAAGTGGGAAGAAATCCCCAGTTGCCATCTTCTTAGACATAACGGCAGCAGTCAAGACAGTTGACTCACCGTAACGTACGACAACAGAGCCATTTGCTTGCTTAGCAACCTGACCAGTCTCTACGATCAACTCACGACCCGCAAAAGTCGTTTGAAACACTTGTTTTGTCATTTTAATCCCCTTTGGATTGATAATATTATACGTCTTGCCTACAAAGATCAAGATACCAAGGACGTCAAAAGCAAAGTAAAAATAGGAAACTGACGAAGTCTTCGATGAAGACAAGACAGTTTATCTTTTTTACACAGCTTTTCGGCCGGGTTCAATTACACAAGATATTTTGGACGGTTCGGCTTGCCGAACATTTCTGTAGAAAAATAGGAAGGTGACGCCGCACTCGATGAGTGCTAGGAAGCTTATCTTTTTTCCTAAGAAATGAGGCCAAAATTCAATTAAGTATCTTTTTGATATTTCCCTGAAATAGTGCAGACTGGAGGTAAAATTATCCAGTGGATGATTTTAGAAATCCAGAGAATTTCAATGTCAATTTTTGAGTACTTCGCCTTTTTATTTCTATGCTCAGGCTAAAATAGTTCCCAAAACTATTTTACTTTCAAAAATCCCGTCTTAGATAATAACATTGTTATTATCTAAGATACCACTATAACGTGAAAGATCTTTTAACACTCACTTCGTTCGTATTTATTATAGACACAAATTATCAAATCTTAATTCAAAATTAATCGACTATAAAAAATCCTTATAACCTTAATACCCTCATCTTTGTATCAAGTACGTACAGAGTCTATTTTATCATATTTTTCTTAAAAAGTGCGGTCTTTACCATTAAAAAGGAACCATTCCCCTCACCTGAGAAGAATGGTTTGCTTTTTATTATCCTAGAGACTGGTGATTAAACAAGGCATGAGTTGCTTGGTGGATGTATTTTGCTGTATCCGCATTGTTCATGGTGTAGAGATGCACACCTGCAACATCCTGAGTTACCAAGTCCACGATTTGGTCCACTGCATAGGCAAGTCCTGCTGCTCTGAGCGACTCAGGGTCATGCTCATACTTGTCTAAGATAGCTTTAAATTTGCGTGGAAGATGGATATTCTCACAAGTCTTCAAGAGACGGAGAGCCTGATTTCGATTCAGAATTGGCATAATCCCTGCATGAATGGGAACATCAATCCCAGCCAAGATGCACTTGTCTTGGAAATCATAAAAGCGCTCATTGTCAAAGAAAAGCTGAGTTACGAGGCTCGAACAGCCTGCATCCACTTTCTTCTTAAGATTTTGAATATCTGAAATCTGATTTGGTGAATCTGGATGGCCTTCTGGATAACAAGCACCAACAATATCAAAGTGAGGGGCTTGCTCCTTGATGAACTCAATTAAGTCAGTTGCATAGCGGAAATCCTTTTGCGGCTCTACATCAGGGATAATATCCCCACGAAGAGCCAAGATTTTCTGTACCCCAACCTTATCCAAGTCGGCAATAGTTTCAGCCACCTTGTCCTTAGTCAAATAGATGGCTGGCAAGTGAGCAATAGTCGGAATCGCCAAGTCATTTTGGATAAAGTCAGCCAAACGGACCGTCGTTTCCTTGATATTAAATTTATTATTGCTGGCAGTTACACTGATAAAGTGGGGAGCCAACTCCTGCATATCTTGAAGAGCAGAAATAATTTTATCATTACCCACGGCTGGGTTTGGAGGGAACACTTCAAATGAGAGTGACGGTGTTTGGCGTGACATAGTCCTTATCCTTTTCTAGTTGATTTTTTCGTTAGCTGGACTCTTAGAACCCAAGTGAAACAGGCAGATTGACCAAACAGCGCTTCTTGAGAAATCCTTATCTTACAATTTCTCACGCGCAGCTTTAGCTGCTTCAACAAGGCGGATCAAGCTTTCTTTTGTTTCTGGAATACCACGTGTTTTCAAACCACAGTCAGGGTTGATCCAAACTTTCTTGCTTGGCACTTTAGCAAGGATAGCTTCGATTGTGTGGTCGATTTCGCCTTCATTTGGCACACGAGGTGAGTGGATATCGTAAACCCCAGGTCCCACTTCAGTTTGGAAGTTTTTCGCTTTGAGTTCGTCCAAGATTTCAAGGTTTGAACGGCTAGCTTCAAAGGAAATAACATCCGCATCCATGTTGTCGATAGCTGGGATGATATCTGTAAATTCTGAGTAACACATGTGAGTGTGGATTTGTGTGTCTGGTGCTACTGTTGAGTGTACCAAGCGGAAGGCAGGAATTGCCCAGTCAAGGTAGTCTTCGTACCAGTCGCTACGACGGAGTGGCAATTTCTCACGAAGAGCAGCCTCGTCGATTTGGATGATTTTCACGCCAGCAGCTTCAAGGTCAAGAACTTCATCCTTGATTGCAAGAGCGATTTGAAGAGTAGAATCCTTGATAGAGATGTCTTCACGTGGGAATGACCAGTTGAGAATAGTTACTGGTCCAGTCAACATACCTTTAACAGGTTTGTTTGTACGGCTTTGTGCATAGCTAGACCATTTAACAGTGATAGGGTTAAGACGAGTGACATCACCCCAGATGATTGGTGGTTTCACCCCACGCATACCGTATGATTGTACCCAACCATTTTTAGAGAAGAGGTAACCTGACAAGTTTTGACCGAAGTACTCAACCATGTCATTACGCTCGAACTCACCGTGAACAAGGACATCAAAGTCGATATCTTCTTGCCATTTGATCCATTCATCGATCGTTTCAGCAAGGAAAGCGTCGTACTCTTCTTGAGACAATTCACCTTTACGGTAAGCCAAACGTTTCGCACGAACTTCTTTAGTTTGAGGGAATGAACCGATCGTTGTTGTTGGAAGAGCTGGAAGTTTGAAAGCTTCTTCTTGGATAGCTTCACGTTCTGCAAATGCTGGCAAACGAGTGTAGTCTGCGTCTGTCAAGCCAGCGATACGCGCACGAAGTTCCGCATTTTCACCAACACGCTCAGTCGCAAAGAGTTCTTTGTTAGCTGCAAGTGCTTCTTCACCTTGACCATTGCGGATAGCATCCAAATCACGAATCTCATCCAATTTTTCAACTGCAAAGGCAAAGTGGTTCAAGATTGCTGGTTCAAATTCTTCATTAGCTGTTGTAAATGGCACATGAAGAAGTGAGCATGAGCTTGTCAAGACAATGTTTTCAGCTGGGATTTGTTCAAGAACAGCCAAGCTCTTTTCGTAGTTGTTACGCCAGATGTTTTTACCATTGACAATACCTGCATAGAGAGTCTTGTCAGCTGGGAAGCCACCTTTAACCAATTCAAGAGTTTTCTTACCTTCAACGAAGTCAAGACCAATAGCATCTACTGGCAAGTTTACAAGGTCAGCGTAAACGTCACGAACGTCTCCGAAGTAAGTTTGAAGCAAGACTTCAAGACCTTTTTTGTCAGCCAAAAGTTTGTTGTAAAGGTTCAAGAAGAGAGCTTTTTCTTCAGCTGTCAAATCTTTTACAAGAGCAGCTTCATCGAGTTGGATACGAGTCGCACCAAGTTCAGCCAATTTAGCAAAAACTTCTTGGTAAGCAGCCACTAAGCTGTCTACGAAGTCTTCTGCTTTCACGCCTTCTTCAAAGTCTGACAATTGAAGGAAAGTAAATGGACCTACAAGGACAGGACGAGTGTTGAGACCAAGTTCTTTAGCTTCTTGGAACTCATCAAAGATTTTGTGACCTGCAAGTTTGACTTGAGTTTCTTTTTCAAACTTAGGAACGATGTAGTGGTAGTTGGTGTTGAACCATTTCTTCATTGGAAGGGCGCGAACGTCTCCTTTTTCTCCTTGGTAACCACGACCCAAAGCGAAGTAGCGCTCAAGGTCAGACAAGTCCAAGTTTTGAACTGAAGCAGGTACCACGTTGAAAAGGAAAGCTGCATCTAGGAAGTTGTCATAGTGAGAAAAGTCATTTGATGGAATTTCAGTGATGCCTTTTTCTTTGACAATGTTCCAGTGTTTAGCACGCAATTCTTTTGCTGCTGCAAGAAGTTCTTCTTCTGAGATTTCTTTTCTAAAGTATTTTTCAGTTGTAAATTTTAATTCGCGGAATTCGCCCAAACGAGGGAAACCGATGATTGTAGTTGACATGATGTGTCCTCCAAAATTTGTTGTTGAAACTATCTTAACAGAAAAGAAAGCGTCTGTATAATTGTAAAAAATTAGGCTTTGATATAGTTTGAAACTATATCTCAGTTTTAGACAACAGAAAAAGACTTGAGACACATGCCTCAAATCCTTTGTATATCTTGTTTTATAGCTCTATTTCAGTTAGACTGGTCAAACACGTTATTAGTAATTCTTATAAGTGACTATGACTTATTATTAGAAAAGACTATAAGTCAATCCCCTTCTCTCGGAGATTGTCCAGCACTCCTTATAGTAAGCATCGTCATGTTCGCTGTAAATAGGACTAGTCAACTTTTCCTCTGCTAAATCTTGATAAGGGGAACAAGTCTTGCCACGGTACTTTTTATCCAGCCACTCTGGACTGACCTTAAAGCCTCGGTCAGCCATTTCCTTCATGATCAAGCGATGATAGGCATAGAGACGATAGGGCGAGTGGGTAAAGACATAGTCCACCGTCGCATTCTTTCTGCCCCAGCCATTGCCACGGAGGGCACAGCACTCTCGATGTTGCCCCAAGAGTTGAGGACGAGGTAGTTGCGAAATCAAAGCCTCATGCCAAAGTCTCATGGGAGTCTCCTTTCAGTAAAGTCGAATGTTGCAAGTAGGTATTGGGATAACGATCAAGCAAGTCTCGAGTCTTAGCAATCACATCTTCCTTAGAAGCCTGACCAAAGCGGTAGCGATCCAGCAGGAGCATATAGTCCTTGCGCTCAGCATCTGTCGCTTTCTTTTTAAAATAGCCCCAAATATGCTGAAAGGCATTGCAAACCTGACCCCTGTGTTCTGGAATCTGGCAGGCATGGTCAATCATCTCTTGAACCATACTCACCTCCACCTCTTCATTCTTCAAGTATTGGCGAATCTCATTGTATATATTACTAGAATGACTCAAAACGAGGTATTTGTTTCTCGTCCAGAGTTTCTGACACTGGGATTTTTGGTTAGTTTGTTCCATCTTTCTCCTTGATTTTTATCAGTTTCCAGGAAATATGGAAACAAAGCTGTATCTTAAAAATGAGCGAATAAAGAGTGTTTTTTGTAGTTCCCGATTTTTCTAACAAACCTTGTTTGACAATCCTTAAATGCCTGAATAAGTCTCTACTAACAACTGAATCTTACGTAAAACTTCTTGCTTTTTCCGTTTATGCGCTCCCTATCTACGAGAAGTTGGTAGAATAATCGAATCCAAATCAGTCCCACTATTTTCAGCATAACCTCGTTGAATTGATTTGTCTATGAATAATTGATAATCAGCTACAAGTTTCTCAGACTCAGCTAGGTCGCGAATCGCGATTTTCTTGCGTTCCTTGCCATATTCATAGAAAGCATTGATAATCCAATCATGGTCTTGCAATTTTTGCAAATCGGTATCATTGATAAATCCAATAATCAACTCTTCTTTGGCGCAAATATCGATACTAGAACGAATCACACGACTAACTTCTTCTTTCATTACTTCTTTAGACTCAGAATTCTTAGATTTTTCAACAATCAATGCAAGAATGTAGTCCAGATTAATCTCATCTGTTTTTAAGAGTTCGATTTCAAATTCAACATCTGAAAGATCAACATCCAAATCCTTGGTCTTTTCATAATTTTTAAGGTTCAAAAATTCATCTCGAATTTCCACATAAGTACTTCGTTTTTCAAGTATATGAGGTAATTGTTTTTCCACGTTTTAGAAATGCCACTTCCCCCAACTCTTTCCACTCAACAGGACAGTTTCGGATTTCTTCTAGGATGTTCATATTATACTTCCTCATTTCTTTAGTACTTCTTCCCACTCCTCTACAAATCCAATATGATGCAGATGAATTACTGCTTGATAACGTTTAATGAGTGCTGACAATTCCCCTAGAAATCCTTCATTCCATTTTTTCTTATCAGGATAGAGACTTTTAACTGCATAAAGTTGTGCCATTAGTCTATTTTTCAATTTACTATTTTCGTTCATGAAAGTAGGGAGTTGACCAGGTATCTTTGTGAAGCTTGTATAATATAATCGATTATAGTGGGCACAGTAATTTCTTAAAACCACTGCAACTTCTAAATAGGTTCTAACTTGAGTAGACTTTATACCAACATTTTTAGCAATATCTTTCTGGATATCTATCGGAGAATCTGCAAAAAATTTCGAAGTCATTCCAAAAGTAAAAAATTCTACTAAAACCCAAATAGGAAATTCACCATCATATTTTCGCTGATGATGCTTATAAATCGGGCTTTTCTTCCTATGCTCCAACTCCTTTTCAACATTTCCTAAAAATTCATTATGTTTATGAAATTTATTAAAAGCAGTCGCTTCTCTATAAGCTAAGGCTCCGTATTTATTTCCATGATGATAGGCAACTTGAGTCCTAAAATACAGCTCAATATCCTCTAAATACTTGAAAATAAGCAAACGTAACTCTGCATCAAAACAAGCAATTCTATAAATTTTCTCCAAAGAAACCTTGCTAGAATCATATTTCTGCGTCTCTTTATCACGAAAAGGTAAAAAATAAGCAGTTAGCCGATAATAATTAACCTTTTGTAAAATATCAATCGCATACTCATTTGATTTGATATCTTTACAACCATGCTCAATTAATTTGGCCACCTGCTCATCCCAAGTTTTAAATTCTTTAATTTTCATAATAACTTCCGTATAAAAAAATGTCCGCCTTGTCACATCAAAGAGAGGTGGGCGGTCCTATTAACTCTATTATACCGTTTTTAACAGATAATTCAAGGATTTTTTACTTTTTTTGAAATTATGCCAAATTCCTTCGTTTCGAAAGAAAGTTGAGTCGCCAACTCAGAAATCTTCTGCAAGAGATTCAATATTTCTTCTGTTATTTTATAGTTGGGTATCATCGTCTTCCTTCTTTCTACTCGAAAACATTCTAAATCTTCTAAGCCTTGAGCAAAGAAAACGTTCATCTCTTAAGTCTATTTCTAAATCATGTTGCCCAGCTAATAAGAGATTTTCAAAAAATCGTTCCAGATATTCTGTTTTCTTCTGGAATAGCTTCGCATTATCAAGAACAAGAGCATCTCGAAAATACTTTGCATTTTCTTGTAAGGGTTTGTTGTCTACCTGAAATCCCATAGTTCTAAGATACTTAATCAAGAATACGGTTATGGTTCGAGTATTTCCTTCTCCAAAAGGATGAATTTGCCAAATACCTGAAATAAAAGTCTTAATATGTTGCACTACTTCAATATCAGATTTTCCTCGATAGTCAAATTGACTTTCCTGCTGAAAATCATAGGTCAAACTATCTGCTACCGTACGAAAATCATCATATATGACACTGTCTCCATTTAAAACAGCCTCACTTTTTGTAATGTTATAAGAGCGGTATTCTCCCAAGGGAATGCCTTGTGGCAGGAGGCCAAAGAAAAGCTCTCTATGAATCAATTTCAATGTTGTTGGAGCAAATTTAAAGGCATTAGAGGACAAGAGCTCCACAATTCTCATGGCAACAAGGTCTGCTTCTCTTGTGCTATCATCCGTCTCTTGGTGATAAGCCGTTACTTGATTATAAACTTCTTGATAAGTCAACTTTCCTTGAGAATTTTGCTGTGCGAGCTCTCTCATATACGGCGACGGCTCTAAATCATCTACCTTTTGTAAACCAAATCCCGTTTCCCATAGGTCTAATTTAGTCTCATAAGAGAGTCTGGGATTATCAATTTCATAGGTCGGTGTCATGGTTTTCCTTTCTAAACAAAGCTTCAAGTAAAATCTATACACTCTATTCTACCATATTAAATCTTTAAGCTCCTTATACAATTTCACAGTTCTCTGTTCTATAGAGCTTGAAGAAAGCCCCTCCTCGCTAATGTTAGAAAATACAACTATATCGATCTAGATAAAGTTGTATCTTAAATATGGGCGAATCAATTGGATCCATCACCCTTTAAAATTTTTCAAAAACTTTTTGAGTTCAGCATCGACTTCTGGCGTGGTTCCGTGTAGTTGACCGAGCATTTCGAGTAGGGAAGCGGTTTGGTTTTGGATTGCTTGATTTGTCGTGTTAATCTTGCTAACGATTTCTGTCAGTGGTTCGACTTCTTCTTCCTCAAAGGTATCTACATAGCGAGGGATATTAAGGTTATAGTCATTTTCGACGATTTCTTCATAGCTTGCCAGATGGGCAAACTTGTCAATCTCCTCACGTGACTTGTATGCCTCTAAAATCTTCTCGATATGAGCATCCGTCATGATATTCTGATTTTTCCCCTTATCAAACTCCTTAGAGGCATCGATAAAGTAGACATCACGGTTGGTACGGTTCTTTTTGAGAATGATAACCGTAGTCGGAATGCTGGTATTAAAGAAGATATTGGCTGGAAGACCGATAACCGTATCAATAGCTCCTTCTTCTAACAAGGCCTTGCGAATGGTTCCTTCCGCATTTCCTCGGAAAAGAACACCGTGGGGAAGGACGATAGCCATAACCCCATTATCCTGCTTGAGATGGTAGTAACCATGCAAGAGAAAGGCAAAGTCAGCTTTGGATTGGGGTGCCAGTTTCCCAAAAGGAGAGAAACGAGGATCATTCAGGAAGCCAGAGCTTGCAGACCACTTGGCAGAGTATGGAGGGTTCATGAGAACACCATCAAAGTTAGTCGGTTCTTGAGTAGGCCAGTCTTCATCCAGTGTATCGGCATTGTGGAGAAATTGATTCTCAACTGGAACCCCGTGTAGAATCATGTTCATCCGAGCCAAGTTATAGGTCGAAGTATTGAGTTCCTGACCAAAATAGACCACTGTCTGCGGTTTATGAGAGTATTTCTTGGCATTAAGTAAGAGAGAGCCAGACCCCATAGTCGCATCATAGATGGTAAAACCTAGCTGGTCCTCACGACCCAAAAAGGCAATCTGAGTCATGAGCTTGGCAACAGGCTGAGGTGTATAGAACTCACCAGCCTTCTTGCCTGAGTCAGTCGCAAACTGACCGATCAAATACTCATAGGCATCCCCCAGCATATCGCCAGCATGACCAGCCACATCTAGCACAGCCAACTCTTTCATGACAGCCGCCACCGTTTGGTTTTGCTTTTGCGGAGTTGCCCCTAGCTTTTTAGAATAGAGATCAATATCTTCAAAGAGATTTTCATAGAGTTCGTCACTCTGCTCAATATCTCGAAAACCCTGAGCCAAATCTTCCAACTGGAAAGTCCCCTCATTGACACGTGCTACCAGAGCCGTAAAGGTCAAGTCAGGCTTGATACTATAGTTGAGTTCGTCCTTCATGACTGCAAGAAGATCCTCGTGGGTGGCCGCATCCTCATAGTAGTTACGATAGACCTCAAGGGCAGCCTCTAGACTCTCACTCCCCTCCTCCATGGTCTCCGCCACGAAAAAGAGCATCTTATCTGACAGATACTTATAAAAGACCATACCCAAAAGATAGGACTTGTAGTCATTAGCATCCATCTTAGAGCGGAGAACATCCGCTGAGTTCCACAGGGCTTGGTAAAGCGACTGGGAAGTTTGTGTTGTTTCCATAATGTTTCTTTCTAAAGTTTTAAATATAACTGTTAAAAGTGATCACTTAGTAATCACTAATCATCTAGATAAACATATCCTGCAAGAGTTTCTTTTTCAAAGTCTCAAGCTGAGAAATTTTTTCTTGATAAGAATTAATGAGGTTATCAAGGTTGGAGAAGTAGGCGCCGATGGCTTGTTGTTCTTTAATAGTTGGAATAATAATTGAAATATTCATAAAATCATCAAAACTAATATTTAACAATCCATCCATTCTAGCCCCCGATGAAATGAGTTTCCCTAATTCCCGATCTGGAATTTTTGTTGAAAACATAATTTCAATAAACTTTGCATCAGCTAGTTTATTAACTCTAAAACTGTGATAAACCTTTGGAACAAGTGCTTCTTCATAATCCTGTAATTCAAAAACAACTCCATATTTTGCTAATTTTGAATTACCATGGTTATATGATAATTCTCCTTTTTTTAACAGAGTATAATTCTTTTGTTCTTTTCCAGCAATATTAGCAGAAAATCGATCAATTTGATTCATCCAACCGCCTGATGCAGAAATTGTTAAAGTTGGCAAATCCATTCTTCCATCATTACCCTGAACACGATAAGCGACATCTTTTAATTTAGATTTTTCCCACTCACCTTCAAATCCATCCAAACGAATCTCAGGAACAGTCTGTCCAGCTTTTGGAAACATCTTGGAAAGCATGGTCGCCTTGAAAGATTGGTAGTTGGTAAGATTGTCCTTGTAGTTAGACAGGAGATCATCGAGATTGCGAAAAAGAGAGCCGATAGCAGATTGTTCAGAGATACTTGGAAGAGCTATTGTAGTTTCTAAAATATTTTTATTGTACAATCGCTTAATAGTTGTTCCTTCAATACCTTGCCATTTTACTATGGAATAAAATTGTTTGAGAAAAGAATTATCTAACCGTTCATCATGTTTTAGCCAGACAATATTTGAATCTTGAAAATAGGCTTCCTCTCCTTGATATTCTACCGTCCTACCGATACTTCCTGAAGCAGAAATCAAAATATCTCCAATTTCAGGATATGGATATTTAGATTTATACTCCTCAAATTTTTCACGAGTAATAAATGAATCTGGTTCGCTACCAAAAGTACCAATTTTATAAAATGGAATCTCTCCAACTTCTGAAGTTTCCTCCTTGAAAATTCGCTTATTCATAGCTACTGAAGCAAGTTCACCTATTTGTTTACTTTCCCAGTTATCACTAAAATCACAGAATCTTACTGCAGGAATACTATTTTTACTCATTATTTTCCTCCAGAATGTCTTTAAATTCGATCTGCTTACTTCTAAATCCATATAGCTGTAATACAGAATCTTCACGTCTGGACTTATCAGAAAGTAACTCCCTTTTCTTTAAGTAATCAAGAAGTTTTTTGTTAAATTCAGAATACGAAATCTCCGCATATTGATTACCATTTCCTCCGTTACCTTCATTTTGATTTAATTTGTCAAAGGCCACTTCCCATTCAGTATAGATAGCATCATCAATTTGTTTATTCAAGATTTGCATAATATCCGATAGTTCTAATAAATCTAAATATTTACCTAGAAAAGCAAGCTTATCCAGTTTAATTCTATTTTCTGAATTATAAATTAATTTTTCAAAAAGTTTTTTCTTATGTTTAATCAAAACATCATTCGCATTCAGAATTTCTTCATACAATGAAAAGCTAATTTCATTTTCATCTAATTCTATAAATTGGTTTATATATTTTTTAACAATACTCTGAATTTCAACTTGAAGTTCATTTTCAACTTTTTCATATGTCTTCTTGGGCAGTAAATATTCAAAATTACTGTCATCAAAATGATTATTCAAAAGAAATATTCTTATTCTTATGTCATCTTCCATTTTAAAATCGTATCTTGCTATTAATTCTAGCAATTGTTCTTCATCTCGAATATCCCTCTCATCATTTATATAATCCTTTATATTATTCCAAATAAAATTAGCTAGGGAGCTTGGATATTCTTTTCGGAAAAATTCAAGGTTTAGTCTATTGAATTCAATTAGATTATCATCTGTTAATTTTTCCAACTGAGATTCACTCATACCTATTTCGCTAAATTTTTCATAATATCTATCCCCAGTGGCATTAAGAACTTTTTTTCGAATATTTTTTTGTAATTTCTTTGATTGTATTATATATTCTTCAAATTTTTCTTGCACTTCATCATCGAACCGTAGATAAATCTCTTTATCAAACTCGAAATTTGGATTTTGATTAATAAAATCTATCAAGAAATTATCCTCGTCCTCATTTTGACTAAAATAATCTAAAATAATTTCAGTATTTACTTCTGCTTTTTGAGTAATTACAAGATTGTTAACCAGTATTTCTCTATTTTCACTAGATAGGTCATTGAATTTATCTTGAGTATAAGTTATATAAAATTCTGGAATACTAGCGATTATCTTTTCTGCTAATGTAACTTTCTTGATATTTTCATCGTTACCTAGCTTTTCAGATTCATCATTTTCTAACTTTTCCTGAGGTACTTGATGATTAAATACACCATCGTTATTTAGAAACTGTTCAATATACTCAGGTTTATCACGCATTTCCCCCTCTGATAGAGTAATATACATTAGAATATACTTTAGAAATTCTTCATCGGAAGATTGACAATAATCCATTAAAGGTTTTAATCCATTTTGACTAGTCATGATTTCATAATTTTTATGTTTTACATCTGATAACTCTGTGCCCGTATCAGAATACCGTTCCATGAAAAATAGTACATTAGATTTGCAAATCTCGTATAAGCCATTCTTATAAATATAATTCAGCACATTTTCCTCATATCCTGAACTCTCAAAATAAAATTCCTTAATTTTAAAATCTATAGCCGATAAATTGAAATTAAACTGCTTAAAATCACAATAATTATTATGAAAAATATTAAGAAAAACCTCTTGTGTCATCTCTAGATATTTAGAAATATGGCCTTTTGTTTCTTTTGTACAATCTCTCAAATCAACTAAATTCATTAAAGATAATATCAATTTTTTTTTATCAACGTAAATAAAATAGCTATGGTCTTGGTAAATATATTCGTTGAAAAGATTCAAATTATGATGTAGCCATTTTCTCAAAAATACCCTTATATCACGCTCTGAGAAAAACGATTTATTTTCAACATTTAATCTAAATAATTCGTTATAAAAGCCCAGTAAAAATTCTAAAATATTATCTTGGTGAAAGATTAATTTCAACTTCTCATTATGTTCATTTGCATATAACAGAAATCTAAATAAATCATAATTTAACACATTACTACTTTTATAATTTTTTAATTCTAAATAATTAAAGATTTCATCAAAATTTTTTAGAGAAATATTATATTTATTCTGTCTGCCAGAAATTACATTTCTTAAATATTCTTTTTCTTCTACCGTTATCGTATTCGCATAGAAATGAGTTAAATAATCTTGATAACTCTCATCAATATAAGCATTTCTAATTAGGAAAGAAATTATAGAGAATTGAGGATTCTTTCTTATTTCTTCTGTAAAATCACTTTTAAAATCATTAATATCTGTAGCATATTGATAAACGTCTGATAATCTATAACTATCTAGTTCACCAAATTCATCATTTATTTTCTTAATTTCTTCTTTTAATTTTTCTATTATTTTTTTATTTTTTGTATTCTTTAAACGCTCTTGAAATTCCGGAGTATTTTTTTCAGGAAATATATAATCAATTGTTACTTCTTGAGAGTTGTAATTGTTATAAGCGCTGTAAAAAGTTTCAAAAACAATAATCTTACTATCTTTATTGAGTAATTCTTTAATGAATTCAGAGTACGACGTGAACTGAGATTGGGACTTCCCATTTACTTTTATTACTTCTTTTCCGATTGGGATTTTGAAAATAGTTCCATATAATTCAAGATCATCGTTTAATTGTTCTTCCTCTGCCTTCTCTATCTTTTTATCCAATTCTTTTATCTTACTATATAATTCCTCCCTACGATTTTTTAATGCTA
This sequence comes from uncultured Streptococcus sp., assembly GCF_963521865.1. Classification (GTDB taxonomy): domain Bacteria; phylum Bacillota; class Bacilli; order Lactobacillales; family Streptococcaceae; genus Streptococcus. The sequence continues at coordinate 12,636 of NZ_CAUQWY010000004.1, read as the reverse complement.
TTTCTTTTGAGTTCAACAATTCATATAAATACCCTTGATTTCTTTGCAAAAGTGAAAAATCTTTAGGGAAAATATTTTTGTAGACTACCATTGAAAAAATTTTCTCACGCTCTAACGGTAATTTCCTTAATGTTTCTTTATAAGTCAGATACTCATTGCAAACATTATTGATTAATCTCATATCATCGAGATACAAAGAAATATTAAATAAAAAGGTTTTATCTAAACTATCGTATTCCCACATTTCTGTTAGCAATTTTTTTAATATGTCATGAGAATTAGAAGCAGTTACAACAGGGACTATAGGAATAATAAAATCAAAAAACTTCGTTCTTTCTTGTGATTCAAACAAATCATCCTTTACAAGATAGAAAAAGACTAGTTTACGTTTGTGATTTGCCTTTCGATTTCTATTAATAACTATATTTAATTCCTTTAATTTTTCAAAAATTCTAGAGTCATTAAAACGTTCAATATCTTCAAATACTATGACATCTGCTCCTGATTGCTTGAATAAATAAAGGACATCGTCTAAGTATCGATCAAAATAGGATACTTTAGAATTATCATTTGAAAAAATTTCGATATCAGTTTCAATTTTTTCTGCTTTTAAGGATAATTTTTTGATAAAACCAAAATCTTTTTGTAGCTTCAGTAAAAAATAAAATCCATATACAATTAAAACAAATAAAATTACTAGTACAAAAAGGGAAATAATAGGTTTCGTAGTCCAAGATAACCAAGAAAAGTTATGAATTAAACTATTCCACGAAGAAATATTTAGCAAGTACAAGGATAATAATATTACTAAACCTAAATAGATAGAGATATTAAAAGGTTTAATCTGCGATTCTGCATCAAGAGTTTTAAAAATTGATTTTCTTATTTGATTAGGATTAATTTGATGAAGTAATTGATTGATTATTTTTCCTTCGATAGTATTGATTTGACGACTATTAAGCCCATTCTTTTCATTGTTTATCGTTTCATCATACTGCCCTAAAGAAATATGAATGAATTTTTTATCGGTACATTTTCTCTCAAAACTCTCAACAACACTACTTTTCCCTGCTCCATAATTCCCGGTAATAGCTACGTTGGTTACTTCCGAATTTTTGTCAATCGCAAATTCAAGTGCTCTTTCTGTCACTGGCTTTATTTCAACATCTTTATTTGAAGTAAGTGCTCTAAACTTATATTCTCTTTCCATTAATTTATCTCTCCCAATAATTACTATATGTTTAAACTAATACCATTATATCAATTCTTACTGAGTATATAAAGCTTTTATACACAAAATAACCCCTTAGAAATCCGCTTCTAAGGGGTTGTCTTTATCCTGCTGCTTGGGCTGGTTCTGCTGGTTTGGTCTTTTTATCTTTCTTGCTGCTAGTGATGAGACGGCGCTTGCTATCTCGGATACTATTGAGTTCCTTGAGGAGTTGAGTCAGGTGTTCCTTTTCAGGGTAGGCTTCTGCACTGGCTGCGGTATAGCGCATAAAGAGGTCGTAGCTAGTTGAAAGTTCGTTACGGAGTTGTCTGGTCTTGCCAACTTCCTTGGCAGACTTGTGAGCGCGCGCCTTACTTTCCACCTGATCATATTCCTCTTGAGCATTGACCACCGCCGTCAGCATAGGTGTCAGTCCTAGACTGGTAACTGCCTCATGATAGGGTGTTTCACTAAGCGTTTTGAGAAGGCTCTTGATTTCTGCCGTTTCTACATCGTTGCTGTGCTTAGTGATGTCCTTGTACTTGGCAAAGACTGGTTTCAGAGTTTCATGAGCTCCTTTGAGCTTGGCATCCTTAATCTTCGCAAATCCTCTATGAAGGGTAAAGAGACCGACCAAGGCACTATCACGATTGCGATCGACTTCTGTCAGATTACTAGACTCTTTCGTCTCCACTGCCGCAAGTTGAGCTTGAAAATCATCTAGCTTGGTCTTGAAGGGTTCCAAATGTTTGGCATACATGCCCTCATCCTTGTTTGCCTTAGAAAAAGTAGCCAAGCTTTGATGAGTATCCATCATCAGGCTTTCAAACTCACGGTTGGTAAAGTTACTATAACTAAGCGGACGAATAGCGTATGTTTTTGTCATGATGATATCCTTTCTATTTAACGAATCATTTATTATCTTCTCTATCAAACCAAGACTGGATTAGTTCTGGAAGATAGACCTGTTTTTGATCTGTTTTTACAATACTTCCTTGTCTATCAGGTTGAATCAAAGGTCGATCCTTAAATACAAAGACTTGAAACAATGCACAGACCAAAAATAGAAGCCCCCATAAAGGAAGTGTCGATAGCATACTCTCCTCATTTTCTTTATCTTTCTTCATCAATTTTTCTCCTTTAAGTTGATACATTCATTCTAACAGTTCTTCAAAACATTTCGGCTCCCATCCGCTCAACTGTCATTATTCCCATCTAAAATGTACTTTTCAGGACAACTCAGATATTTCCAAAATCAAAAATCCCTATCTGACTGGAAATAAACTCCGTCCATTAGATAGAGACTCTTACTATTTTTAGATTTTAACTTTTCTAGCTTTAGAATACATATAAACTTTAGGAAGGACGATTATTCGAAAGCTAGAAGACCTCAAAACTTTCTCAGATAAGCTATTCGAAACATAGAATACTTTTAAATTTATGGAATGACGATTGTTCTAAAGCTAGAATGCACATAAACTTTGGGAAAGAGACCTATTCTAAGTCTAGAAGGACTACCTCCCAACCCTCAACGGCTCAATGACTTCCTCTACTAGCTGGGTATAGGCTTCCTTGATTTGTTTTTTATAGAGGAGAGGATTGAGGGCATCCGTCACCTCTAGCTTATAGTCCTGATAGCGCTGGCTCTTAGTCAGCTGGCTTTCTCCTAGTTGTTTTTTAGCTCCCTTACGGTAATGTTCGACATAGTAACGGAGTTCATCTTCGCCGACATACCAGCGCTTGCTAAAGACTTGGATATGTTGCTGGATGACCGCCTCTATCATCTGATCTAAGATATTTGCGATAGCCTGACCACGATAGCTTTCCGGATGTTCTTGTACCTCTCTCCAAAGTTCAGTGATGATCTGGGCAAGATTTGGATTGGTCTTCTCAAGGCTCTGAATATAATTATCCACCGCTTCCTTATCTTGAGCGCTTAGGTTCTTTTCTTGACTTTGACCTTGTTCAATCAGGCTTTGGATCAAGGTTAGGATATAAGCATAGTTAATTTCGTCCACTTGGATAGACTCCAGTTCATAGTGGATATCAAGTGGCTCTCCATCGTCATCATCCTCTACTCGGCTTTTTAATTCTGCAAGGACATTTCGATAAAGGCCCAGATACCTTTCCAACTTTTCTCCATCAAGTCCTGTCTGACTGTAAAGTTCTTCCTCATCATACTCTTTGTACACTCGGATAGAGGCTAGGTATTTATCAAAGGCTTGATAGGTTTTAGCTAGTTTCCTCAACTCAGGCGTAGAGACTTGCTCGAAATCTAGACCATTCACATAGTCATCAGTAGCAAGATTTTTGAAATCACTGCAACTCCGTAAAAAGTTCCTCTTCTCCTCTTCCCAACTCGGAGCTAGAACCTCGTTTTCACCACCATTTGAGTAGAGCTTGAGGGCATTATCGACTGCTTCCTTAAAGGCTAGAGGCTTTTGGAAGGTGATGATATGACCATAGGTCTTACTGCTATCAAAAATACGATTGGTTCGGCTAAAAGCCTGAATCAAGTCCTGCGGTTGCATGGGCTTTCTGTCGATAAAGAGAGTCGATAAACAAGGGGCATCAAATCCTGTTAAGAGACGATTGACCACAATAACCAAGTCCAACTGTTCATTTCGATAGAGGTATTTGTCCTGTTTTCGAGCAAGACGGTTATTGACATCCGTATTAAAGCCACGAAGATCCGACATGGTAAAGTGGGTATCAAACTCTTGGTTATAGTCTTCTAAAACCTGCTTCATGTGGTCTTGGTTGGCTCTTGAGTCTTCTTCGTTTTCTGTGACCGAGTAGGTGATAGTCGCCTTTGGAAAGTCAGGAAGGACCTGCTTGACCCTTTCCGATACCTTGACACGTGTCTCCCCAGCCTTGACTCGTTTGAGCAGGTCATAGTAGGCTTGGGCTTGAGGAATGGATTTAACGGTTAGGATAGCATTATAGGTCTTACCCACTCCTTTTTGGAAACCTAATTGTTGGCGCGATTTATTGATAATGGCATCCAAGACTTCCAGCATATGTTCCTCATTCTCGTAGACGGTATCTGGTATATCATTTTCAGATTTATCCGTGATGAGGGTATTGCGATAATCTACCTTAAAGCCTAAAACTGCTCCATCATGGATGGCTTCCTTGACTGTATACTCATGGAGACGGTCTCCGTACTGTTGCTGGGTGGTTTGGGCTAGATCGCCGACTTGCTGGCGTTTATTTTCCTTAAAGATAGGTGTGCCTGTAAAACCAAACCAGAGAGACTGTGGGAAAAAGACCTTAATGTCTTTTTGTGTTTGAGGTGTTACGGCACGGTGGCATTCATCCACGACAAATGCCACTCGGAGACCCTTGATTTTGTCCGCATCTCTTTGGTAAAGTCCTTGCTCAAACTTGCGCATCATAGTAGTGATTTTCTGGATGGTGGTCACCACGACACGCTTATCATTGCTTCCTAGTCGCTTGACCAAATCATGAGTATTATCCGTCTCATCAATATCAATGACATCATTGGTCGCATAGGAGAGAAATGACGAAGTGGTCTGTTGGTCCAAGTCCCTGCGGTCAACGACAAAAATCGTCTTTTGAATGGATGGAATCTGAAGGAGATTCCGAGCTACCTTATAGGAGGTCAGGGTCTTTCCTGAACCTGTCGTATGCCAGACATAGCCTGATGCTTGCTGGCGAGAAGCTTCTTGCACTGCTTCGATGGCGTGGATCTGGTAGGGACGCAGAAGGATAAGAGCCTTCTTACTATCATCAAGGACAGAATACTGCATGACCATCTGGTGGGCACGAGGGATGGAAAGGACTTCGTGGGCAAAGCTGCTCAAGTTCGTTATAGGTTGGTTGTCCTTATCCACCCACTTGGTTAGAAATTGCTTGTTGAGTTTATTCTCCCTAGCTGCAGCGATATAGCGTGTGTCTACCTTATTGGTCACAACAAACATCTGTAAGCTAGAGTAGATGCCACGGAACTTGCCTTCACGGTCATATTTTTTAATTTGATGAAAGGCATCTAAAAAAGCAACTCTGGGACTTTTAAGCTCGATTTGAATCATTGGAAGGCCATTGATCAAAAGGGTCACATCTAGCCTGCGGTCTTGATCCTGAGGATTTATCTTATCTCTCTCGACTTGGTTGACAACCTCATAACTAGACTTACCAGCTGCGATATTGTCTCGCCAAATGACAGATAAACGGATAGTCCCCAAACTAGCATCTTCTCTCTGAACCTCAACCTTGGCAATGCCATTTTCGCCGACCAACCACTTGGCCGCATCATAGTAGCTAACAAAGTTCAGTTGATTCTTTATCTGGCGTTTTTCCTGTTCTGTCAGGGGATGATCTGCCAATAGAGCTACATTGTTCTGGGCTAGCTTTTCAAAGAAGTTTTCCCATAATTGCTCTTCTGTTTTGAGATCTTCTCTGTAAGTCCATTGACTTTCCCCAGTCACCAGTTGGTTGATCAGTTGTTTTTCTATCTCCAGTTCTGGTTTTACCTGTATCATACTCTCTCCTTTGCTACTTGTCTGCTCCCTTTATTATAGCATGTTTAGCCTCAAATTCCATCACTCTTTCCATTGTAAAAAGACTCATTCCCCCTTTCTCCTCCAAAATATGGTATAGTAGAGTTATACTATCTATGAGGAGTTTACATGTCACAGGATAAACAAATGAAAGCTGTTTCTCCCCTTCTGCAGCAAGTTATCAACATCTCATCGATTGTCGGTGGGGTTGGGAGTTTGATTTTCTGTATTTGGGCTTATCAGGCTGGGATTTTACAGTCTAAGGAAACCCTCTCTGCCTTTATCCAGCAGGCAGGCATCTGGGGGCCACCTCTCTTTATCTTTTTACAGATTTTACAAACGGTCGTCCCTATCATTCCTGGGGCCTTGACCTCTGTGGCTGGCGTCTTTATCTACGGCCACATCATCGGGACTATCTACAACTATATCGGCATCGTGATTGGCTGTGCCATTATCTTTTATCTGGTGCGCCTCTATGGGGCTGCCTTTGTCCAGTCTGTCGTCAGCAAGCGCACCTATGACAAGTATATCGGCTGGTTGGATAAGGGTAATCGTTTTGACCGTTTCTTTATCTTTATGATGATTTGGCCCATTAGTCCAGCTGACTTTCTCTGTATGCTGGCTGCCCTGACCAAGATGACCTTCAAGCGCTATATGACCATCATCATTCTGACCAAGCCCTTTACCCTCGTGGTTTATACCTACGGTCTGACCTATATTATCGACTTTTTCTGGCAAATGCTTTGACATGTAAAAAATCCGTTTGGTTTCCCAAGCGGATTTTTAGAGCGAAGATTGATTATAGCTTGATACTAAATATACTTTGGTATGGAAATCATTCCTATTTTTCGATAGTGAGGCGAGGACTTACCTAGCCTTTCCGCCGTGATAGAAACACCTGAAATCTAATGGTTTCAGGTGTTCGGAAACTTTGAGACATTAGGCTCAAAGTTTAGGTATGGAATTTCGAAGAAAGTCGCTACCGTCCGTAATCACTTAAGGAAAGGCTCAAAAACATTGTTTTCAACCACAAAATCCGTTTGGTTTCCCAAGCGGATTTTGTGCTTTATTTTGAAACTTCTTTTGCAAGGACAAAGTTCCCAAGTGTGGCAGAACCATTCCCTGCGACTGCTGGAGTCACGATATAGTCACGCACATCTGGCACTGGTAGGTAACCATTGAGAAGAGATGTAAATTTCTCACGGACACGGTCCAGCATGTGTTGTTGAGCCATGACCCCTCCACCAAAGACAATCACGTCTGGGCGGAAAGTCACTGTCGCATTAACCGCAGCTTGAGCGATATAGTAGGCTTGGACATCCCAAACAGGGTTGTTGAGTTCAATGTTTTCCCCACGAACACCTGTACGAGCTTCCAAACTTGGACCAGCTGCATAGCCTTCCAGACATCCCTTATGGAAAGGACAAACACCATTAAACTCTTTTTCAATATCCATTGGATGTTTAGCTACGTAATAGTGTCCCATTTCAGGGTGACCCACACCGCCGATAAACTCACCACGTTGAATGACACCTGCACCAATACCTGTACCGATTGTGTAGTAAACCAAGTTTTCAATACGAGCACCAGCATTGTTACGGGCAACCACTTCACCATAAGCAGAGCTGTTTACGTCGGTTGTGAAATACATTGGCACGTTAAGGGCACGACGAAGGGCACCAAGCAAGTCCACATTTGCCCAGTTTGGTTTTGGAGTCGTTGTGATAAAGCCATAAGTTTTTGAGTTTTTATCAATATCAATCGGACCAAATGAACCAACTGCAAGACCAGCAAGGTTGTCGAATTTCGAGAAGAACTCGATGGTTTTATCGATTGTTTCGATTGGAGTTGTTGTTGGAAATTGTGTTTTTTCTACAACGTTAAAGTTTTCATCACCGACAGCACAGACAAACTTTGTACCGCCCGCTTCCAAGCTTCCATATAATTTTGTCATGATAAACCTCTTGTTTTTATTTTCTTTATTATAGCATATTTCAAAAGTCTAAATGTCTCTATTTTTTAGATTTTCCTCTGTAAATCTTACTATCTAATAAAAATGAACAAACATATCATTTGTTCATTTTCACATTAGAGAGGATTGATTAGATTTTCACTTCGATCACAGCATCCCCCTTCGCAACTGAACCTGTTGCGACTGGAGCTACTGAAGCATAGTCAGCTGTATTTGTAACGATAACCATTGTTGTATCATCAAGTCCAGCTGCAGCGATTTTGTTTGAGTCAAATGTTCCAAGAACATCGCCAGCTTTCACCTTATCACCTTGAGCAACTTTTGCTTCAAAACCTTCACCATTCATAGATACAGTATCAATACCAACGTGGATCAAAACTTCAGCACCATCAGTTGTTTTCAAACCAAAAGCGTGTCCTGTTGGAAATGCGATTGAAACTTCAGCATCAGCTGGTGCATAGACCACACCTTGACTTGGCTTCACAGCGATACCTTGCCCCATAGCTCCGCTTGAGAAGACTGGGTCATTAACATCAGCAAGAGCGACAACATCACCGACGATAGGAGTTACAAGTGTTTCATTTTGAAGAGCTGCTGGCGCAACTTCTTCTTTTTCTTCAGCCACTTCAGCTTGTTTTTCAGATGCAGTTGCGTCTACTTCATCTTCGTAACCAAACATGTAAGTAAGAGCAAAACCAAGTGCAAATGATACAACTACCATAAGAAGGTATTGGGCAAGTTGTCCGTTACCGATGTAAAGCATTGTACCAGGGATGATGGTGATACCATTACCAGTACCAGCAAGTCCAAGGATAGAAGCCAATCCACCACCGATTGCACCAGCAATCAATGAAAGGAAGAAAGGTTTACGGAAGCGCAAGTTCACCCCGAAGATAGCAGGCTCTGTAATACCTAGGAAGGCAGAAAGAGCAGCTGGGAAAGCAAGTGTTTTTAGTTTTGGATTTTTAGTTTTAACACCAACCGCAACAGTCGCAGCACCTTGGGCTGTCATAGCAGCAGTGATGATCGCGTTGAATGGATTAGCATGGTCAGCAGCAAGCAATTGCACTTCAAGCAAGTTGAAGATGTGGTGCACACCTGACACGACGATCAATTGGTGAACCCCACCAATCAAGAAACCACCAAGACCAAGTGGCAAGCCAAGAATTGCTTTTGTACCGACAAGAATAAAGTTTTCAACGATGTGGAAGACTGGTCCGATGACAAAGAGTCCAAGGATAGACATGACCAAAAGTGTCACAAATGGTGTTACCAAGAGGTCAATCACATCTGGAACAACCTTGCGGACAGCTTTTTCAAATTTAGCTCCGACAACCCCGATGATGAAGGCTGGAAGAACGGAACCTTGCAAACCAACAACAGGGATGAAACCAAAGAAGTTCATAGCTGTTACTTCACCACCTGAAGCGACTGCCCAAGCGTTTGGAAGTGAGCCAGAAACAAGCATCATACCAAGAACGATACCAACGGCAGGATTTCCACCAAATACACGGAAGGTTGACCAAACAACCAAACCTGGCAAGATGATAAAGGCTGTATCTGTCAAGATTTGTGTGTAAGTTGCAAAGTCTCCTGGAAGTGGCATTTCAAGAGCGTTGAAAAGACCACGCACACCCATGAAGAGACCTGTTGCTACGATAACTGGAATGATTGGAACGAAAACGTCACCGAAAGTACGGATAGCACGTTGGAACCAATTCCCTTGTTTAGCAGCTTCTGCCTTCATCTCAGCTTTAGTAGAAGTTGGCAATCCAAGAGCTACGACTTCATCGTACATCTTGTTTACTGTACCTGTACCAAAGATGATTTGGTATTGACCTGAGTTAAAGAAAGCACCTTGAACTTTTTCCAAGTTCTCAATCACTTCTTTATTGATTTTTCCTTCATCTTTGACCATGACACGAAGACGAGTCGCACAGTGGGCAACACTGTTGACATTTTCACGTCCGCCCAAGGCATCGATGACTTTTTTTGCAATTTCCTGATTGTTCATTTGCAAAAATCTCCTTATATAACATTTTGTTCTTGTTTGAAAGCGATTTTATCCGCCCTTACGACTATTATTTTATCATGTTTTAAAAATATGTCAAGCGTTTTGCAGAAAAATATTCTATCCGCTTAGTGGACACGCTTTAGATTGATTGTTTTTAACTATTTTATCAGTCATTCCTTGAAAAAATAAGTTTAAAATCATGATTAAAAAGTCTTTAATTTCATTATCTTTCATATTTTCTTAAAAAGTTTATTGATTTTCTGCTTTTGATTTATGATAAACGTTTGACAGTTTTTTCTCTTTTTTAACATAAAAGGCTTGCTTTTTTTATCGAAAACGGTTACTATTAAAAGTGATAAGATTTTTGGAGGAATGAATGAATGGAATGGACAACCGAGCGTCGTTACAGACGCTACGAAGATTGGACACAAGAAGAAATCAAGACAATTACGGAAAATATGACACAATCTCCCTGGCATACAAACTATCATGTTGAGCCAAAAACAGGACTTCTCAACGACCCAAATGGCTTTTCTTACTTTGATGGGAAGTGGGTTGTTTTTTATCAAAACTTTCCTTTTGGTGCAGCACACGGTTTAAAATCTTGGGTGCAATTGGAAAGTGAGGACTTGGTTCACTTTAGAGAAACTGGAGTCAAAGTTTTGCCTGATACTCCATTAGATAGCCACGGTGCCTACTCTGGTTCTGCTATGCAATTTGGCGATAACTTGTTCCTATTTTATACAGGAAATGTCCGTGATGAAAACTGGATTCGTCACCCTTACCAGATTGGGGCTTTGATGGACAAGGATGGCAAGATTACCAAGATTGATAAGATCTTGATCGACCAGCCAGCAGACTCTACTGACCACTTCCGTGATCCGCAAATTTTTAACTTTAAGGGTCAATATTATGCTATCGTCGGCGGACAGGACTTGGAGAAAAAAGGCTTCGTCCGTCTCTACAAGGCTGTTGACAACGACTACACAAACTGGCAAGCCGTTGGCAACCTTGACTTTGCTAACGACCGTACTGCCTACATGATGGAATGTCCAAATCTGGTCTTTGTAGGGGAACAACCTGTCCTTCTCTACTGCCCACAAGGATTGGATAAGAACGTTCTAGACTACGATAATATCTTCCCAAATATGTATAAGATTGGGGCTTCCTTTGACCCTGAAAATGCCAAAATGGTAGATGTGTCTCAACTTCAAAATATGGACTATGGTTTCGAAGCCTATGCAACTCAAGCCTTCAATGCTCCTGATGGACGTGCTCTAGCTGTTAGCTGGCTTGGCTTGCCTGATGTTTCATATCCATCTGACCGTTTTGACCACCAAGGAACCTTCTCTTTGGTCAAGGAACTCACTATCAAAGACGGCAAACTCTACCAATGCCCAGTCGCAGCTATCAAGGACCTTCGTGCTTCTGAAGAACCTTTCTCAAACCGTGCCCAAACCAAAAACACTTACGAACTCGAACTCAACTTGGAAGCCAATAGCCAGAGCGAGATTGTCTTACTTGCTGATCAAGAAGGCAAGGGACTTTCCATCAACTTTGACCTTGTAAATGGTCAAGTGACAGTAGATCGTAGCCAGGCTGGAGAACAGTATGCCCAAGAATTTGGAACAACTCGCTCTTGCCCTATCGACAACCAAGCTACTACTGCTACAATTTTCATCGATAACTCTGTCTTTGAAATTTTCATCAATAAAGGAGAAAAAGTATTTTCTGGTCGTGTCTTCCCACATGAGGATCAAAATGGTATCCTCATCAAATCTGGAAACCCAACTGGAAGATACTATGAATTAGATTATGGTCGCAAAACTAACTGATGTCGCCAAACTTGCAGGCGTCAGCCCTACTACCGTTTCTCGGGTTATCAACAAAAAAGGTTATCTCTCTGAAAAAACCATTCAAAAAGTCAATGAAGCCATGCGAGAATTGGGCTATAAACCCAACAACCTAGCTCGTAGTCTGCAAGGAAAATCGGCTAAATTAATCGGTTTGATTTTCCCAAATATTTCTAACGTTTTCTACGCAGAATTGATTGATAAGCTGGAACACCAACTCTTCAAAAATGGCTACAAGACCATCATTTGCAACAGCGAGCACGATTCTGAAAAGGAACGTGAATACATCGAAATGCTGGAAGCCAATCAGGTGGACGGCATCATTTCTGGTAGTCACAACTTGGGAATCGAAGACTACAATCGCGTGACAGCGCCGATTATTTCCTTTGACCGAAACTTGTCACCAGACATTCCTGTCGTTTCCTCTGACAACTATGCTGGTGGGGTTCTTGCTGCCCAGACCTTGGTTAAGACAGGTGCCCAGTCTATCATCATGATTACAGGGAATGACAATTCCAATTCGCCAACTGGACTACGTCACGCTGGTTTCGCATCCGTACTCCCAAAAGCTCCTATTATCAATGTTTCCAGTGACTTTTCTCCTGTCAGAAAAGAAATGGAAATCAAGAATATCTTGACTCGACAAAAACCAGATGCCATCTTTGCTTCGGATGATTTGACTGCTATTCTAGTCATTAAAATTGCTCAGGAACTGGGTATTTCTGTCCCTAAAGAGCTCAAGGTCATCGGTTACGATGGTACCTACTTTATCGAGAACTACTACCCTCAACTGGCGACCATCAAGCAACCCTTGGAAGAGATTGCCTGCCTCACTGTTGACCTTCTCTTGCAAAAGATTGAAGGCAAGGAAGTCGCGACAACTGGTTACTTTTTGCCAGTTACTCTATTGCCTGGAAAAAGTATTTAATACTCTTCGAAAATCTCTTCAAACCACGTCAGCGTCGCCTTACCGTAGATATATGGTTACTGACTTCGTCAGTTCTATCCACAACCTCAAAACAGTGTTTTGAGCTGACTTCGTCAGTCTTATCTACAACCTCAAA